>JAIOSN010000149.1 GCA_021107605.1 Anaerolineae bacterium
CACCGCCCGATCCAGCCGAAATTCTTCGGGCGAGTAGCGTTCAATGCGTCGTTTCTCGTAATCGACCAAGCCGTAGAGTTAGCGTAAAGCGTCATGATATGTCATTTTAGTTGTCCTCAGTTGCGATTGGGTTAGTGTTACGAGAATTTCGTCCTGGTTTACTGCGCTCCGTGACACGACTGAAGTCGCTCTCCGAGGCGCAGTGTGCTAGCTGTTGTCCACGTAGGTGGACAGCCGGCTTTAGCCTCCGGCAGCCTACTTCAGTAGGCGTACTGCGAAAGCCTAAAGACACTAACCGGTTGGCTAACTACGCCAAACTCAGTCCTGGCTCGATATCCAGATCCCAGTCTGCTCGGACGCCGGCTTGATAGCGCCACGTGCCGGCTGCCGCGATCATCGCGCCGTTATCCGTGCAGAGAACCGGCGGCAGTGCGTACACGGGTGCGGTGGTGCGCGCTCGCACGGCTCTGCGTAGAGCCGTATTGGCAGAGACCCCTCCCGAAAGGAGGATGGCGCTGGTCTCATACTCCTGTGCGGCCCGCACGGCTTTTTCGGCCAGATCTTCATCTACGGAGGCTTGGAAAGAGGCGGCCATATTTGCGGTTTGGTGGGGTGAGCGCGGCTCGATCTGCCGTTTCAGGGCGCGCAGCACGGCGGTTTTCAGGCCGCTGAAGCTGAAGTCGTAGGTGCCGGGCAGCCAGGCGCGGGGCAAATTGAAGGCGCGCGGATTGCCTTGTCGCGCGCTTTCCTCGATGGCCGGGCCGCCGGGATAACCCAACTCCAACATGCGGGCTACCTTATCAAACGCCTCTCCGGCGGCATCGTCTAACGTACCACCGAGATATTCGTAATCTCCGTGATCGCGCATGAGGATCAACTCGGTATGTCCTCCGGAGACGATCAGGGCCAGCAGGGGGAATTCCAGCCGGCCACCAGCGGCCTCGGCGACGCCGGTTTGGAGCCAGTGAGCGTAGAGGTGTCCTTCCAGATGGTTGACGGGGATCAAGGGGAGGCCGCAGCTCAACGCTGCTCCTTTGGCGAAGTTCAAGCCGGTCAGGAGTGAACCGGGCAGGCCAGGGCCGTAGGTGACGGCTATGGCCGTCAAATCTTGCCAATCCAGGTGGGCCTGCCGCAGTGCTTGCGTTGCCACCGGCACGATGGCTTTGATATGGGCGCGCGAGGCCATCTCGGGATAAACGCCTCCGTACTGCGCGTGGATCTCGAATTGGGAGGCGATTACATTGGAGAGAATGTGAGTGCCGTCTTCTACCACCGCGATGGCCGTCTCGTCACATGAAGTCTCAATACCTAATATGCGTATCGTCATTGGTTGGCTGCTACTCCCTTAACTCATGGGGATGACTAGATCATAAGGATAATCGGTCAGTTTGTGGACTTTGCTGGCGGCATCAATCCAATAAACATCCTCTATCCGGCAGCCCATGCCGCGATTGGGATAATAAAGTCCCGGCTCAATGGTGAAAACATGTCCCGGTTGAAGGCGGGTAGTATTGGTGGCCGTGCTGCTGAAGCTGGGGACCTCGTGTAGATTCAACCCCACGCCATGGCCGAGACTGTGAACATAGCCCTCGGTGGTCTGGTTATTTTCGGCGATGGTAGGATGGCCGCGCTTCTGGTAGAAAGCGCAGGTCATATCTTGATAGTGGCGGGTCTCCTCTCCCACAGCGAGTTGAGGGGTGATTTCTGCTAAGCAATCTAGCGTATCTTGATAGATTTGCGCTAGAGCTTCCGGGGCATATCCCAGCGAGAAGGTGCGGGTCATATCGAAGAAGTAGCCGCCGCCGGGTTCACGGTGGAAGATGTCGAAGACGATGCTCTCTCCGAGGCGGAGCGGTTGATCTAAGGCGCCTTTGCTATGCGGGATGCCGGCGGCGCGACCAGTGGAGAAGATGAATCCTTCGGGGTCTTCCAAGCCCTGGCGGGCGATCAGGCGGCGGATCTGCGCGTGCATATCGCCGACGGTCAAGACGCGGCCATCTGCTTGTTGGAGGGTCTCATCTGCGGCGACGGCGTGATTTTGCAGGAAGGCGACGGTCTCGCGGACGACAGCCGTGGTGCGGCGCCCGACCTCGCGGATGCGCTGGGCTTCTTCCTCCGACTTGGTGGCTCTGGCAGATTGGAAGAGATCGTGCTCGAATTCCCCCACCACTTCAATCTCTGGGAGCGCCTTATCCAGCGCGGAGAGGAAGGTATAGGCAGCTCCTTGATCTCGCAGGCCATAAAAGCCCACGCGCCCGGTGATCTGCTGCTCTGCCAAGATGCGTTGGAGGTAGGCGATGCTGGCGGCTAACCGATCCCCGCCGTGTTCCTGCAGCAGTCCCCGATAATCGTAGCGGCTGCTGACTATCACGGGTAGCCCGCTTCTCTGGGCCTCCTCGCGTTCCATGGGGTTGGCGATCAGTACTGCTGTTTCGCCTTGCCGCTTGATGACGTGCGCTGCCATCAGGCCGGCCCCCTGGGTGAGATAGTAAAGCGGGGGGTTGTTGTGGACTGGGCCGCTGACCACGATAGCATCCAGCCGGCGAACTTGCATTAAACGATCCAAATCTTCTTTCATTATGTCACCTCATTCTAAAAGGACGAGCTTGATTTTTATCAGTAAGAGAAATTGTCTCATGGTTAGCTAGAATTGTCAATTTACGAGTAGCTTGCGGCGAGAGCCTCCTTTGATGAGTTATTTACGGATGATGGAAATCATAACCCAGGCCCCGAGTGCCAGGGTTACTGCAAAGAGGAGGATGAATATGGCTTGGAACCAGACGCCGGTTTCCCCTAGCGTGGAGATGACGAAGGCGAGACCTATTGTCATGCCGGCAATGATAAGGCTGAGGGATAAGCGGGTAACCAGGGTGTCCAACACCGAGAGGTTTTGGTTAGTCAGGGCGAGAGGGATCGGTTCATTTTTCTCGAGGCGGCTCAATAAAAGCAGCACGGCTCGGGGAACTTCATCCAGTATATCGCCCCAGATTAGCGTTTGGTGCAGTAGTTTTTCCACTTGGTGGCGGTTGGGGAGCATGGTTTGCCGGATCAATTTCCCTACGTAGGGTTTAGAGAAGGCGAAGATGTCGAAATCTGGCTCTAACTGTCGTCCGACCCCCTCCATCATGGCTAAACTTTTTCCTAGTAGCCAGAGATTACCAGGTAGACGTAAGTGGTGTTCGAAGACCAGGTGCTGAATCGTTTCTAAAGCATCGGCTACGCTAATTTCTTGGAGGGGAAGGCCCTTGTAATTATGAAGCGCTCTGGTGACATCGCGAACCAGCGCGTGACGCTTTACGTCTGGTGGGGCCGCACCAATATGCACTAGCTCGTCTACTATTCCGTTGGCATCCATGCGTACCGCAGTAGTGTAAATGCGGATCAGGTCGGTGCGATCTCGCTGGCTTAGGTGTCCCACCATGCCAAAGTCCATGACTCCTAATGAACCATCCGCTAGCACAATGAGATTGCCGGGGTGTGGGTCGGCGTGGAAGAAACCATCTTCCAAGACCTCTTTGATAATGAAGTGGGCAGAGTGGTTGGCGATCTGGGTACAATCGTGACCAGTGGCCTTGAGTGTTGGGATGTCGTTGACTTTGATACCACGGAGGCGTTCCATGACCAATACTCGTTGCGTTGTATATTCCCAGTAAATGTGAGGAATATAAATGCCTGCTTGAGCGCGGAAATTTTCTCGGAAGAGGTCGGCATTGCGGCCTTCCCGCAAGTAATTCAACTCGGCGAGCAGCGTGACTGCGAAGTCTGCGGCGATCTCCTCTACGGAATACGTTTTACCTAGAGTGGTGTATTGTTGAGTGTAGTGCGCCACATCTTGCAAAATATCTAAATCGGTGTCTATGGCGGCGCGGATGTGGGGACGTTGAATTTTTATGACGATTTCCTTGCCATTGGTGAGTGTGGCAGCGTGGACTTGACCCAGTGAAGCGGACGCTAGAGGTGTCTGTTCAATGGAGGTGAAGATTTGTTCCAGAGGGATGGGGAGTTCGGAGCGCAACACCGCGTGGATTGCTTCCCACGGCACGGGAGGGACGGCGTCTTGGAGGCGCGCTAGTTCAGTGATGTAAGTGGGGGGTAGTATGTCGGGGCGTGTGCTGAGTACCTGGCCTAACTTGACGAAGGTGGGTCCCAATTCTTCCAATGATTGTCTAAAATGGACCGGTAGTGTTTGCGGAGCGGTAGTCGGGAAGGGACGTAGACGCTGTAACCACTTGCGGTTGATGGGCAACAGGTTCATCATCGAACCAAACCCATGCTGCACGAGAACTCGCAGTATCTCTTGGTAGCGTGGAATTTGACTAAAGTGGCGGGCGACTGGTATCTCAAACATTGGCAGCGCTCGGCAAGTGAGGTTGCAAAACGATAATTAAGTCCCTGCGCTTTGCTCGTTCACGAGGTTTGGTATCTAGCCGCGGAGTGCAGGGACTCTGGAGGTCGTTTATCCCGGCCAGTGGATCCCTATGTAGAGTAATAGGGTGAGCAGGGAGAAGAAAATTGCGCTACGCCAAGCCAGACTGCTCAGTGAAAATGATTCACCTAGAGAACTGTTATCTTCAGAAGCCATGGGATTTTTCCTTGTAAGCATTAGGCGAATAGAGATAGAAAATCTATCTTGTCCAGAGGAAATTCTTTTAGCAGAGTGGGGAGTAAAGCTTTCAGCAATTCTTCCCGTTCCGACGGACTTACTCCGGCCAAAAAATCCTCAAGATGGTTTTGGAGCACTATTTTCAGAAAACCTAGCCGTTCTCTGGGGGTTAAGCGTTCTAGCAGCAGCGGTAGTAACGAGTTCAGAGTTTGGGAGAGCTCCTCAAGGTCGGCGTTGCGGAGATATTGAGCTGCCAGTTTAAGCTTTGGATTGCTCAAGAGACATCCTCGCTCTTCTGGGACATGGACAGAGCTGCTAGCTGTGCTTGGAGATCGGCGATTTCGGCTTGTAACTTAGTCATATCTCTCTTGGTCGCTAGACGTATTCCTTGTAGAGCACTCTTCACTTCGTCTTTCACCAATTTGGAGATGGCTTGGCGTTCTTCTGCTCCGCGTGTGACCAGCTCATCGGCGAGCTCGTTGACTTCTCCCCGCGTTACTTTGCCTTGCTCGGCTAAATCTTCAGCTAGTTGTTTGGCTTTATCGTGCGTGATGGAAAGTAGTCCTGCTCCAATCAAAAAGGGACGCTCTAACTTTTCTTTCAACATTTGAGACCTCCTAGATAGGTTGACTATTTGATCACTTAGTGTTCCATTATAGCACTTTTTGGTAAAAGGAGTTTTTGTTAGTTGTCCTTAAAAGCCGGTGATCCGGTACTTTAATAAGGTGAGGAGGACCGTGAAGCCATCTTGCCACGAAATCTTCTTGCCCTCCGCAAACTCGCGTCCGGCGTAGGAGATGGGAACTTCGTAGATGCGGTAGCCACGCAGCAGTATCTGCACGGTAATCTCGGGGTCAAAGCCCCAACCAGGTGCGGTGAGTCGTAGCTGCTCGCCAACTTCGCGGGAAAAAGTTTTGTAGCAGGTCTCCATATCCGTGAGAATGGTGTCGTAGAGGATATTGGTTACAAAGGTCAAGAAACGGTTGCCTAGCATGTGCCAGTAGAACATTGCTTTGCTGGGGCCGCCTCGGAAGCGGGAGCCGTAGACGACCTGGGCGGTATTTTCCAAGATGGGCTTGAGGAGTTTGGGATAGTCGCGGGGATCATATTCCAAGTCCGCATCTTGGATGAGCATGATCTCGCCGGAGGCATGTTGGAGTGCCGTGCGGACGGCGGCGCCTTTTCCCCGGTTTTCCGGATGAAAGATAATTTTCGTATCGGGGTCGTCGCGCAACGTGGCTAGATAATCGCGCGTGCCATCGGTGGAACCATCATCCACCACGATGATTTCGCGGTCAACGGTGAGCTGCTCTTCGTGGCTTTCCCCGTCCCAGATGGTAATTTGAAGCGGGGCAGTGCGCACTTTGATGATAATTTCAGCGATAGTCTCAATTTCATTGTAGGCGGGAATAATGATCGAAAGTTTCATGTAGCCTCACTAATTTTAGACGTTAGACTTTGGATTTCTGACTTTTGTCGCTAACAACAATATCTGGCGTTCCGTGACTGTCAAGTCGCGCCATTGGCCGGGAGCCAGGTCGTGTGGTAGGGAGAGCGGCCCGATCGCGATGCGCACCAAGCGCACGGTGGGATGTCCGACGGCGGCCGTCATGCGCTTGATTTGCCGGTTCATCCCTTCGTAGAGCACCAGCCGCAGCCAGGTGGTTTTCTCCGGCGCCGGGAGGGGTTGGGGGAATGGCGGCAGAGCGGGCGGAACGCGGAGCGCTTCAACAGCGGTGGGCAGCGTTGTCCCTAATTTGATTTTCACGCCACCGCGCAACCGTTTTAAGACCTTGCTGGTGGGGTTGCCTAACACCAGCGCCAGGTAGGTTTTGGAATGGTGGTAGCGGGGATGGGTAATCCGGTGAATTAACTGCCCGTCATCGGTGGCCAGTACTAATCCCTCGCTATCTAGATCCAAGCGCCCGGCCGGGTTCAGCGTGTGCGGAATTCCCAACGAGGTTAGCGTGCGGCGGCCATGACGATCGCGTGTCGCGCAGAGCAACCCCCAGGGTTTGTAAGCGATAACATATCTGAACATGCGTTGAGTATACCACGCGGGGCGAAAGTTATGGGTGGCCCGGCAATTATGATTTTGCTGAAAAAACAAAAATTTCACCACGGAGGCGCAGAGAGCGCAGAGGTTTTAACAACATCTTGTGAACGTTCAGGGGGTAAGGAAAAACATTCCCCAAGACTTCCGAGGTTTCCAAAACGGTACCTTTTTGGCAGGTTCTGGGGATCCCTAGCCCGCCTTCCGGGTCAAATTACCATCAAAACCTCGGAGGTCTGAACGCTTACAACATCTTTTCTTAGTGTCCGCGGTGTCTCCGTGGCGAGTTATTTTTTAGTAGACTCAATTATGATTCTCTTTCTGAATGTGCTATAATTGCTCTGTACTTTCCCCGGAGGTCGTGAAATGTCGAAATTGGAAGACCCGTTGTTGATAGTCCAACAAGAGTTGGATTATGATTTCGCACAAGCTGAACTGCTGCGTCTGGCCTTGACCCATCCGTCTTATGCCCATGAACATCTGGGTGAAGGTGGCGAGGAGTATCATAACCAGCGACTAGAGTTTCTGGGTGATGCGGTGTTGGATTTCCTGGTCGCGGCTTGGTTGTATAGAGAATTTCCGGAGTTGCCAGAAGGGCCGCTGACGCGATTGCGGGCCACCATGGTCTGTACCAGCACTTTGGCTCAATTGTCTCGCGATCTGGCGTTAGGGAAGGGTTTGCGGTTAGGCCGTGGAGAAGAGGAGCACGGTGGGAGCGAGCGGCCGGCCAATCTCTGCGATGCCCTGGAAGCGGTGGTAGGTGCTTTTTATCTGGATAGCGACTTGAATACAGTTTGGAGCCGTTTGGAACCATGGTTCAGACGTAAAATTGAAGCGGTTTTGGAACAGGACTCTTACGCGGATGCTAAATCTAATTTCCAGGAGTGGGCACAGGCGGAGACTGGTATCACCCCCCTCTACCGGATTGTTGACGCTGTGGGTCCCGATCACGCGAAAATGTTTACCGCGCAAGTGTTGTTAGAGGAGCAAGTGAAAGGTGAGGGAGTTGGCCCAAATAAACGGACGGCGGAACAGGCCGCGGCCAGACAAGCGTTGTTGAGGATAGTCGAGTAGTCAGGCAGTCGGGTGGTCGAGTAGTCAGATAGGCGGTAGTTGAGTGGTCTGCTAATTGACGGTCAGACACAGTCTTGCATTTACTCCCTAATCTTTGCTTCCTCCCGTCTACTGTCTACTTATTTTCTATTTTCGGAGGATTTATGATGCGTTTTGATCGGTTTACCGAGCGAGCTCAGCAGGCAGCACAACAAGCATTATCTTTGGCGTCCCGATACAATCATAGCCAAGTAGATGTGGAGCATCTATTTATGGCGCTGCTCGAACAGAATGAGGGCACGGTCCCCGAACTGCTTTCAGAACTGGGCGTGAATGTCTCTAAACTGACGTCGCAAGTTGACAAACTGTTACGGGAGAGCTCCCGCCCCGGCATCTATGGCGCGCGTGGTGGACAACAGGTATTCATCACCCCGCGCGTTAAGCGGGTGCTGGATCTAGCCCGTGAAGAGGCGAGCAAATTCAAGGATGAATATATCTCCACGGAGCATCTGCTCTTGGCTATGCTCCATGATCGCGGGACTGCGCTGGCTAGTATCTTCCAGAAGGAGCAGATCACGCATGAACGTGTTCTAGTGCAGGTTCGTAAGCTCCGGGGTGGGGAACGTGTGACCACCGCTCAAGCGGAATCGGGCGGCCACCAGGTGTTGGAGAAGTATAGCCGCGATCTGACGCAGATGGCCCGGGAGGGCAAACTGGACCCTGTCATCGGGCGCAGCACGGAGATTCAGCGGGTGATGCAGATCTTGGTGCGCCGCACGAAGAGCAATCCGGTCTTGATCGGGGAACCGGGGGTGGGCAAAACAGCTATTGTCGAAGGGCTGGCCCAAAATATCGCCGATGATGATGTGCCCGAAATACTCAAGGGGAAGCGGTTACTCCAACTAGACCTAGGTTTGCTGGTGGCCGGCACCCGTTTTCGAGGTGAGTTTGAGGAGCGGCTGAAAGGGATTTTGAAGGAGATCGAAAAATCTGCGGGCGAGATAATTCTCTTCATTGATGAGTTGCATACCGTCGTGGGCGCGGGGAATGCCAGCGGAGCGTTGGACGCCTCCAACATGATCAAGCCGGCGCTAGCGCGCGGCGACTTGCAGGCCGTCGGTGCGACCACGCTAGACGAATATCGGCAGTACATTGAGAAAGATGGCGCGTTGGAACGCCGTTTCGCGCCGGTTTACGTGGAGGAACCCTCGGTGGAGGATACCATCGCGATGTTGCAGGGGTTGCGAGATCGCTACGAGGCGCATCACCGCGTGAATATTACGGATGAGGCGTTGGAGGCCGCGGCGCGCTTGGCGGAGCGTTATGTTACCGATCGCCACTTGCCAGATAAAGCCATTGACTTGATGGATGAGGCCGCTGCTAAATTGCGGGTGACGCTCTTCACTCTACCCCCAGATCTAAAACGGCTGGAGCAACAGCTCAACCGGTTGAGCAGCGATGAGGAGTCCGCCGGCAACACGCGCGATTATGAGCGGGCAGCTGAGGTCAAGACCCAACGACTGCGCTTGGAGCAAGTCTTTGACAAGCAACGGGAGGAGTGGCTTAACAGCCATCAACTGGATGAGACGGTGGATGCGGAGGATATCGCTGATGTAATTTCTTCCTGGACTGGGATCCCTCTCTCCCAAGTATTGGAGACCGAGGCCCGGAAACTCTTGCGGATGGAAGAGGCGCTGCAACAACGGATTATCGGACAAGATGAGGCTATCCATGTCGTCGCTGACGCTATTCGCCGCGCCCGTGCTGGGTTGAAGGACCCCCACCGGCCCATCGGTTCCTTCTTCTTCCTGGGCGCTTCGGGGGTTGGGAAGACGGAGACGGCCAAAGCTCTGGCAGATTTTCTCTTTGATGACGAGGACGCGCTCCAGCGCGTGGATATGAGCGAATATCGTGAGGGGCACACGGTCTCGCGGCTCTTTGGTGCGCCTCCCGGTTATGTGGGGTACGATCAGGGCGGACAGCTTACAGAAGCGGTGCGCCGCCGTCCCTACCAGGTGATACTCTTCGATGAAATTGAGAAGGCCCATGCCGATGTTTGGAACGCACTGCTACAAATCATTGATGAAGGGCGGCTGACCGATGGCCAGGGGCGCGTGGTAGATTTCCGCAACACAGTGCTTATTATGACCTCCAATGTGGGGACACAATATGCGCGCGAGGGAGGTGTACTGGGCTTTGGCCGGGGGCGGGATGAGGAGGAGATTGAGGCGCGGCAACGGATGCAGGCCGAACTAAAGAAGACTTTCCGACCGGAATTCATTAACCGGGTGGATGAGATAATAGTCTTTAACAACCTTACCCTGATGGACGTTGAGTTAATTGTGGATTTGCAGCTGGCTGAGGTACTGGAGCGATTGGCAGAATATGAATTGCATGTGGAGCTGATGCCTGCGGCTAAACATTGGTTGGCCGAGCAAGGTTATGATTCGCAGTTCGGTGCGCGCCCGTTGCGCCGCGCCATCCAGCGGTATGTGGAAAGCCCTTTGAGTGTGGACATACTGCTAGGGAAATTTGAGACCGGCACAGAAATCCAAGTCGATTTAGGAGCAAACAACATTCTGGTCTTTACACAAAAAGAGGGAGAGCCGGCTAGTCTGGCTGAAGTCGCGGCTCCCCCTGCGAAGTCCACCGGCGAGGACTAGGATTTTATTCAGCTTGTCGCGAGGGAAGACAAGTATGTCCCCAAACTTTGACATTTCGCTAGAGTAAGAGGATTGATAGTAGAAGATGCTTCCGCGTCGTGGCAGTAATGGAATTCACCCTGTGACGCCAAGTTCTAGCGAGTTTTCAGTAGCATAATAACAGGAGGTTCCCATGAAGGTCATTGAGTATACAACTGAATTTCCCACGGATGGGCACTTTACATTGCCGCGTGCAATGTTACCGGACATTGATTTGCGTCAGCCTAAAAAGGTAAGAGTTCTCATCATATATGAAGAAACGCCACCTAAAAAAACATTAGCCCATTTTGGGGGCCGTTGGCAAAATAAGCGCAGCGCCGATGAAATTGTTGCCGAACTCTACGCAGAACGTGAACAGAATGTGCAGACGGATAAAATGCAATGGTAAATGCGCCTACATATTTGATAGATACCGATATCATGATCTATTGGCTTACCGCTCGGTATCCTCAAATTCAACAACACATCGCACAACTTGATAGCTGTTACATCTTTGTCTCGGCTATTACCGTAGCGGAGTTGTACTTTGGTGCACATAATTCTGCCAAACCGCTCGAAAACTGCCAGTTACTGGATGAGCTGCTGGTGGATTTGCAAGTTTTGGAATTTGATGCCACAGTAGGTCGTCATTTTGGAGTAATCAAAGCCCAGCTTAAACAGAGCGGAAATATCATCAATGATTCAGACTTATTCATCGCGGCTACGGTGCTTTCACAGAAATTGATCTTGGTGACAAACAATGAACGGCATTTCCGTCGTATTCCGGGACTTGAAATCGAAAATTGGACACGAGAAACGCATTACGGTAAGAGTGACCCCCGCATTATTTGTGACACTGAGAGACATTGAGTAGGTATTCAGTAGCACGGCCTATTTCGCGTGGCTCAATCATGCTTATGGATTGGAAAACTAATTAGCCTGGTGACGGACTTTGCCAGACGGCCCAGGGGCGGGAAGTCGCGACTACTCTTGCAGAGTCCACCGGCGGGGACTAGTGTCATTCCGAGCGACCACCGGGAGTCTTCGCCTTTTCGCCTACTCGCTC
>JAIOSN010000073.1 GCA_021107605.1 Anaerolineae bacterium
GGATGAGATGAGTGAGTTAATTTTAGACTCTCTTGAAATCGAGGGGTTTCGTGCTTTTGAGCGGCTGACCATTGAGCGGTTGAGTCGGGTGAATCTCATTGTTGGCAAAAATAATGTGGGTAAGTCTTGCCTTTTGGAAGCTCTTCAGCTCTATGCACATCGCGGTTCACCGGAGACTATTTGGAGCATTTTGACTGCTCGTGATGAAGCTGACAGCACAAATAAACGAACGATGGATGACTACGTTGAGGCTGTAAAATACCTCTTTTATGGGCGCAAGCTATTTGATAAATACCCCGATGATGATACCTTCACGATTGGGACGCTTGATAATCCTGACTTACAACTCACAGTGAAGGTACAATGGGTAGAACAAACCGTTACTAACCTGCCTGAGATTAGTATTACCTTTGGCGGGGAGACGGTAGTCTCAGCCCAACTCAATAATTTTCTAGGTGGAGGTTATTTTAGCCCTCGATCTTCGCGGCGAGGGGTAGGGATAAATTGCAGATTTGTGTCAGCTAATAGTTTGGCCGAGGATACACTTATCGAATTCTGGGATAATGTCGCCCTAAAACCTGCGGAGAAAGACATTCTACAAGGAATACATATTATTGCGCCCGAAGTTGAGAGGGTAAACTTTATCGGACGGGAGCGGGAACATGGGTCTATTCGTATCCCTATGGTGAAAATGCTAAATATAGCTGAGCCTATTCCCTTGCGCAGTCTGGGCGAGGGGATGCTGCGACTTTTTGGTATAGTGCTCGCTCTGGTCAACGCGCAAAACGGCCTGCTGTTGATTGATGAGGTGGATAGTGGACTGCACTACACAGTTTATTCAGCCTTGTGGCAGCTAGTGTTCAAGATAGCTGCCCGTCTTAACGTGCAGGTTTTTGCCACCACCCATAGTTGGGATTGCATTGCAGGCTTTCAGCAGGCTGCTCAAGAGATGGCAGACGAGGAGGGGATGTTAATTCGTTTGGAGAGACGGCAGGGGCATATTGTACCTATCCTGTTTGATAAAGAGCGGATGACCATTGCTACTCGCCAACAACTTGAGGTGCGCTGATGGGCTACAAAAACTGGATGCTTGTCGAAGGGCGCAATGACCAATATATCCTACGCAGTTTACTCCGGCACCATGGTATTAACTGCGCCATACCCGATCGTGAAAAATATGGGGAAGAAGCTATTGTCATTGATCAAAGAGGGAATGTTGAAGGTGTATTGGATGCCTTGAAGATCGTGCTGGATGATGGTGATCTGGCACGGCTGGCCGTCATCGTGGATGCTGATACAAACATTGATGGGCGGTGGGATGCTTTGCGTAATATCTTAATGCGTTTTGGCGGTGAGGAGACACCGCACTCGCCTGCTCCGGAGGGAACGGTTATCTCTTTGGCGCGACCTTACCGGACGTTGAGAGTTGGCGTCTGGTTGATGCCGGACAACCGAGTGCCGGGAATTTTAGAGGATTTTGTTGCTTTTCTCATCCCTGATGAAAATACTTTTCTCTGGCAACATGCCGTAGACTCTGTAGCTAAAATCCCGGCAGAGCAACGTAATTTTCCTGCCGTAGCTCTGCCTAAAGCGGAAATTCATACTTGGCTAGCTTGGCAGAAAGAGCCGGGGCAACCTTTTGGTCTTGCCTTGACTGCTAAATATCTGGATAGCAACGCGCCTTATGCCTTGAATTTAGTCAGTTGGGTGCAGCGGGTGTTTGAGTTGTCCTAAACAAGGGAGCTCCCCACAGAGACGCAGATGAGACTGAGAAAAATTGAGTTTTGGCGCAAAGATATTTAACCTGACCTATCGAAAGATTAATTTTGGGCAAGTTAAGTCTAAAAATTCCGTACCTCCGTGGTGAAATTCCTGGGGTTTCTCAGTAGGCTCATAACTTGTATCTTATCAATAGTCCGGGGCGTCTCGAGCTGGCCTTGCTTTTTTCTGCCACGAATCACACGAATTTCACTAATTTTTTCTTCTTCATTCGTGTCAATTCGTGAAATTCATGGCTAATTTTTGCTGTGCTCCATGATTTTCCCCGACTTTCTGAGATGATACCATAACTTATTCTTCCAGTTTCAATCCGATGCGGCCCCGCTCTAAATCCACGCTGATGACAGTCACGTTGACGACGTCGCCCACAGAGACCTTCTCGTGAGGGTCGCGGATGTAGCTGCTACCCAGCTGGCTAATGTGGATGAGGCCCGCACGTTTGACGCCGATATCGACGAACGCGCCGAAATCGACGACGTTGCGCACGGTGCCGCGCAGTTGCAACCCCTCGTGGAGATCGTCCATCGTCAACACATCACTGCGCAGAACGGGGCCAGCCAGCGCATCACGTGGATCGCGGCCGGGACGCGCCAGCGCATCCAAGATATCTTCCAGCGTGGGCAGTCCCGTATCGAGCTCCGCCGCCAGCTGGGCCAGCCCTGCTCCCCGGTGCAGGGAGGCCAACTCGCGGGCTAACTGTGGATCGCCGAGCGGCGCGTCCAGTTGCGCCAAGAGCGCGCGCGCTACCGGATAGCTTTCGGGATGGATGGGCGTGTTATCCAACGGCTCCGCTCCTCCGGGGACGCGGAGAAAGCCGGCGGCCTGCTCAAAGGTCTGGGGGCCGATGCCGCGCACATCCTGCAAAGCCGCCCGCGTGGTGAAGGGGCCGTGCTCGTCGCGGTGCGCCACTACCGTTTCCGCCGTCTTCGGCCCGATGCCGGAGATATGTTGCAAGAGCGCGGAGGAGGCCGTGTTCAGATCAATCCCCACGCTATGCACCACCGATTCGACCACCACATCCAACGCCTCCGCCAACGCCGTTTGGTTGACGTCGTGCTGGTAGAGTCCCACCCCGATGGCTTGCGGATCAATCTTGACCAACTCCGCTAGCGGGTCTTGGAGTCGCCGGGCGATGGAAACTGCACCGCGTAACGTAACGTCCAGTTCGGGCAACTCGCGCCGCGCCAACCGGGAAGCTGAGTAGACGGAAGCCCCCGCCTCGCTCACGATAGTGTATTTTGTCTGCGCCCCTTCTGGGAGCAGTTCCGCGACCAACATCTCCGTCTCCCGGCTGGCGGTCCCGTTGCCGATGGCGATCACCGTGACCTGATGGCGCTTCCCCAAACGGCGCAATTCCGTCTGGGCATGCTGGCGGCGCCGGTCGGGATAGATGACGGCGGTATCCAGTACCTTGCCGGTCGGATCCACCACCGTTACCTTGCAACCGGTCCGGATGCCAGGATCGATGCCCAGGAC
>JAIOSN010000260.1 GCA_021107605.1 Anaerolineae bacterium
GCTAAAACGCTGAACCGCACCCAATCACCAACTCCCCACGTAAAACGCCCCCAGGTAAATACCTGGGGGCGTTCGGTATCTCCCGTCCTACGCGATCTTTTCCATAGCTGCTAGCGCTAGCAAATCCGGGGCAGGGGCGCGCCGTATGGTGTCTCCAGGACGACGCGCCCAGTGTGTTTCGCGGTGATGCGCCCGATGATGGCGGCCTCGCGGCCCAGGGGATGGGCGCGTAAGGCGTCTAGCGCGGCGGCGGCTTCCGGGGCGACGGCGGCGATGAATTTGCCCTCGTTGGCAGCGTAGAGCGGATCTAAGCCCAAAAGCTCGCTGATGGCGCGTACTTCTTCCCGTATGGGGATGGCGCTCTCGCGGATGGTGATGCCGACGCCGCTCTCGGCCCACTCGTTGAGCACGGTGATGAGGCCGTTGAGCGGCGCGCAGGCCGGGGACGGTGTGGGCAGCCATTCAGTGATGCCTTTCTGGCTTCGCACATTGTGCTGAACACATACGGAACAACCGTGTGTTACAGCTTGGTCCAGTACTGTTGAGTTTACGAAAAAGGTAAGCAAAATCTAGAATACAGATGCGATAATAAAACATATGAGATCATAGAGCAAAAGCAGTAGCATTAGTCCTCCTCCGACAGTCCAGATTATCGAAAGAATGTACCATATGCGGCGGAGTATCATTGTCATTAAGCAAAATACATAGCACCCCTATCCCCAAGGCTAGAATCGTTCCAAGACAGCCGAATTCTGAGACTCGCATTGCATTCTCTGCATCCAGAGAATCAAGGATGATTTCAGCTACGAGGCTCACCAGCCCTACAGTAACAGCTATTCGCCCCAGTTTCGATTCCAGAAACTTGAATAGGGGAGCAAATACTTTCAAATATTCCCTCAAAGAATCTTTCATTCAAAATCACTCCTGCTATAGCATTGAATTGCTGCGTCAAGTTCCGCCCACCCGGGGGTGAATGGTAAGTCTATAGGCAAAGGTCGCGTGTCACCGGCGTCCCCAGGTGTCGTGGCTGCGATAATTATACTGTAACGACCACTCTTGGTACCACCACTTCATAATCTCTGGGCACGGGGTAACTCAAATCAATGAACCAGGTGGGGAGTTGACCTTGAAAACAAGTAGCGCGAGGGGCAGTCTCTAAACTTACACTGAGCACATCTTCCGGCAACCAAGTGTCTTCACTTTCTATCAATTGAGCTTTGGTAATACTACGCACATCCCCAGTATACGTCACATCGCCCACACTTGTCAAGCAGTTGACGGCGTCGTACTCGTACTTGAATGATTTGGCGGTTGAAGCCGGCCGTGAACCTGTCGAACGTTTGTATTACCAATGACCCTGCCAAAGTGTTTACGCTGTCCTGGTCACAATCCCGGGCCGGGCAATATCTTGAGGCTTTTCATTGACCCTCTTTGTATCACCATCGGGCAGCCGGGGCCAATCGCCTCCCTAACCAAAATTTGCACTTTAATGAAAACTCCTGTAAAATACTGGGTTAATAACTGTCGAGAGCATTAACCACCCCCAACACGGCGCTCAAGGGAGATTTTTATGCCAACAGTAGAGCAAACATACGCCGAACTACAAGCACTCCTCTACTATCTAACTCCCGCAGAGCAGGCCAGCGTACAGCGCGCTTTTGAATTAGCCCGCGAGGCTCACCGCCCCCAAACTCGCAAATCCGGTGATCCTTATATCACTCATCCCCTTATCGTCGCCAAAACGTTAGCTCAATTCAAGATGGACCTGCCCACTATCTGCGCCGGGCTGCTCCATGATGTCATTGAAGATACTCCCATCACTTACGCAGAGCTAGAAAAAGAGTTTGGCCCCGAAATCACCCGGCTGGTCGCCGGGGTAACTAAATTGGGGGAAAACGTCGAAGAACTGCGGACCCTACAATACATACCAGAGCGGGAACTCACCTACGAACAGAAAAATGTAGCCAGTCTGGTCAACCTATTCGCGCGTGATAATCATCAAACTCGCCGACCGGCAACACAACTTAAATACGTTACAATGGGTGCCCTCGCATAAACAAGAACAGAAAGCGAGAGAAGCCTTTGACCTTTTCGTCCCCGTCGCCGCCCGGCTAGGCATCCGCCATCTGCAAGAAGAGCTGGCTGATCCTGCTCTGGCAATTTTGGTACCAGAAACATATACCGAAATCAGACAGATTCTCACCACCCGCCCCCTGCTCCTGGCACGCCCCCTGCGGGATTCCATCGCGCAAATTAAACACCAATTTAGCAATACTGAACTTCAAGCCAATATTGCCCCCCTGCCAGAGAGCGTACTGACTCTGTACGAATATATCCAGGCGCATGGATTGGAAAATGCGCGCACCTATCACCCGCTACGCATCCAGATCACCGTGGAAACTCGCGCCCAATGCTACACGGCGCTAGGTAATCTCCACGAGCTTTTCACTCCATTGACCGGTCAATTGCTGGATTATATCGCCGCTCCCCGGGGTGGCTTCTACCGCGCGTTACAGACCTCCGTCATCGGGCTACGCGGACGCCCGACGGAGCTCCACATCAGCACCCCCCGGATGCAGCATCTGGCCGAATATGGCGTGATCGCCTATTTGCAACACCCTTCCGCCGGTGCGACCCTCAATCTCTCCACCCTCTCCTTGCCCTGGCTGACATATTTAACCCAATTACCACATGATGACCCGGAAATTTTCCTCCATCGCTTCAAATCCGATCTGGCCCCCGAGCGGATTCGCGTTTTTACCCCCAAGGGGGATGTGATAGAGCTCCCTCAAAACGCCACCCCGCTGGATTTTGCCTACGCTGTCCACACCGAGATAGGGCACCGTTGCCGCCGCGCGCTGGTCAACGGTGAATACGCTGCGCTAAACTCTGCGCTCCACAATGGAGATCAAGTCGAAATTCTCAAATCATTGCGCATAGCGATCAAACGCGCCTGGCTGGATGAGGATTTGAATTATACACGCCAGTCTTCCACCCAACGCAGCATCCGTCGCTGGTTCTCCCACCGTCCCCGGGCGGATCAGATCGAGATGGGATACCAGCTAATTGAGGCGGAAATTCTCTTGTGGGGGGAGTCTGTTGGTTGGTCAGCCTCCGACATCACGTACTTGGCTCAACAACGGAGCCTCACCACTGATGATTTCTGCATGCGGGTGGGGCGCGGTGAGATTGCCCAACGGGAGCTGGGCAACTTTACCCTCCAACAGATACTTAACAAACAAGATTCCGTCCATTCCCAGCAAGTGATCCTCCAAATTCAGGCCACTGACCGCGCCCGGCTGCTACGCGATGTCACCCGCATCGTGGCGCGCAACGGGCTTAACATGCGCCAAGCCTGTGCGGTCACCAGCGCCGAGACCGGTCTGGCCAAAGTGCAAATCATCTTAAACGTCACCACCCTTTCCGCTATCGTCAGCGTCACACATCAAATTAAACATATCCTCAGCGTATTGAAAGTATGGCGGGTGCAAGAAGCAGAACCACTCTCCCATTTCTTATCTTAAAGGAATGGAAAACGTTCAGACCTCCGAGGTTTTGACGGTAATTTGACCGGGGAAGCGCGCTAGGTATCACCAGCACCTGCCACCGGAGTACCAGCTGCTAAACCTCGGAGGTCTTTAGGGCACTATGACCCAACCCACATTTCACATTGCCGGTATCCCCATTTATGGCGACGCAATTTTAGCGCCACTGGCGGGCTATGGCGATCCCCCTTACCGCCAACTCTGCCGGGAATTCGGCTCCGTGATGAGCTACACCGCGCTCCTGGATACTAAGGCCCTGCATTACAACCCTGAACGCACGCGGGAAATGGTCTCCTTCCGGCCAGAGGAGCGACCGCGCGTCTGCCAGCTCTTCGGCTCCGAGGTGGCACTGCTGGTGGAAGCCGCTCCCGTCTTCGCGTCCCTGGGCGCCGACATTATCGACTTGAATTTAGGCTGTTCAGTGCGCAAGATCGTAAGTCGTGGAGCCGGGGCCGCGCTCTTGTGTGATCTACCTTTGGTGGGACGCATGATCGCGCAATTGAACAAAGCCGTCTCCATCCCGGTGACGGCCAAAATCCGGCTGGGTTGGGACGCCGAGCACCGCAATTACCTGGAGATTGCGCGCGTGCTAGTCGAAAACGGCGCCGCTTTGATCGCCGTTCACGGACGCACGGCGGCGGACACCTACCGGGAGCCGGCCGACTGGGACGCCATCGCCGAGATCAAGCAGGCGGTCAATATCCCAGTCATCGGGAACGGAGACGTCAAGTGCGCCGCCGATATCGCCCGCCTGAAAAACTATACCGGCTGCGACGCGGTGATGATCGGTCGCGCGGCCATCGGCAACCCGTGGATCTTCCAGGGGCGCGATCAAGCGGACGTGCCGTTGGCGGAGCGTTACCAGGTCATGCGATACCATTTGCAGATGATGGTCGCCCATCACGGCCCGGAACGCAGCCTCAAACATTTCCGCAAACATCTGATCAAATATATGCGCGGCATTCCCAATGCCAGCACGCTCAGACGCCGCTGGCTGGCCATAGAAAACGTCACAGAGTTATTGGACGCATTAAGGAACCAGGAAGTATCTGCTCAATAA
>JAIOSN010000251.1 GCA_021107605.1 Anaerolineae bacterium
GTCTCGGATTACTGCGCTGTCGCGCCGGAGTACGGCACGCTGGAGGAGTTCAAGACTTTCTTGGCGGAGGCGCACCAACGTGGCTTGCGCGTGATCTTGGATATGGTTCTCAACCATACCTCCGATGAACACGCCTGGTTCCTGGAATCCAAGTCCAGCCGCGATAACCCCAAGCGCGATTGGTATATCTGGCGCAACCCGTCCCCGGATGGCGGCCCGCCCAACAACTGGGAATCCACCTTCACCGGCTCGGCCTGGGAATATGATGAGACCACCGGCCAGTATTACTATCACTACTTTCTCAAAGAACAGCCCGATCTCAACTGGCGCAATCCAGAGGTCAAGGAGGCGATGTGGGATGCTGTGCGCTTCTGGTTGGATCTGGGCATTGATGGTTTCCGCCTGGACGCCATCGGTACCATCTACGAGGATCCCGCGTTGCCCGATCAGACCTCTGGCATGACGCTGTTGGAACTTTACCAGGCGTATCAAGCGGCCGAGGAGGATGGGGAGCGTGAAAAACTAGCGTTATTTGATGAGGTTTGGTGGCAGATATTTGAACATCAGGTCGGGCGCGAGGATGAGATGCACCCGCTGATGCAGGAACTGCGCACGGTAAGCGACGAGTACTCTGGGCGGGTGCTGGTGGCCGAGGATTTCATTATCGCCTACTATGGTGACGGCGATAATGAGATCCACCTTGTCTTCAACTTCCCGTTGATGCGCACTGACCGGTTGACCCCGGCGCATATCCGGCAGAACCAGGAGGAGCGGCTCTCCGCGCTCCCGGCCGATGCGTGGCCCTGCAACACGTTGGGCAATCACGATTCGACCCGCGTCTACACGCATTTTGCGGATGGCGAGCACGATGCCCAGTTGGCCCGGCTCTCGCTGGCGTTGATGTTGACCTTGCGCGGTACGCCCTTCCTCTACAACGGCGAGGAGATCGGCATGACTGATCTGCTGCTAAACGAGATGGGCCAGTTCCGTGATACTCTGGCTCTCTTGCAGTACGACATGCTGGTCGAGCAGGGTGGCATGCCGCCGGAGCAAGCGTTTGAGCGCATCCGCAAAATGACGCGCGATAGATGTCGCACGCCGGTACAATGGGATCATGCGCCCCAGGCCGGTTTCAGCCCGGCGGACGTGGAGACCTGGTTGCCAGTCAACCCCAATTACGCGGAAGGTGTCAATGTCACTGAGCAGTTGGATGCTCCGGATTCCCTGCTCAACTTCTACCGGCGGATGCTCTGGATGCGCAAGGAGACTCCCGCGCTGATTGCGGGCGCTTACGAGCCGCTCCACGTGGAAGCCGCGGATTACCTCGCCTTCCTGCGCCGCATCGGTGAGCAAACTTGCTTGGTGGTGCTCAACTTCTCCGCTCACACGCACACCTTGGCGTTCAAGTTAGAGGCGGAGCGCGCGCAACTTATTTTCTCCAGCCGCGAACGTGCCGCTGAGATGGACAATCTTTCAGCCGTGGAGATTGCCCCGTTTGAAATCTACATCGCCGCATTGTAGTAAAACCGGGGGCTTTCAACTTTGACTTTCATGAAAAAGATAGCTCACCACAGAGACACAGAGGACACGGAGAAAAAAATAAGTTATTATTACTCAGGCGTGCTAGACCTCCGAGGTCTGGATACAGTTTGCTGGTCAAGGTATCTCCCCAGACTGAGATTTCGTCACCCAGTGGCGGATGGGTAGACCTCTGAGGTCTGAAATAGGCCAGCTTGAGTAGTAACAATAAGTTTTAGTGTAAAAAGGGTTAGCTCACCACAGAGACACAGAGGACACGAAGAAAAAAATTAAGTCTGAGGGTAAAAATATTTGACATTACCTATCAAAAAATAATTCTCTGAAGGTCAAAGTTAACATCTCTGTGCTCTCTGTGCTCTCTGTGCCTCTGTGGTGAAATCCTTGGTTTTTTCAATAGACTCAACTTTCAACTTTTAACTTAATCTAAGGAGGAAATAACTAATGAAACAGACAGATATTTTAATAATTGGTGGTGGCCCAGCAGGATTGGTGGCGGCCGGCACGGCGCGCGTGTACTATCCGGAGAAAGAGATTACCCTGGTGCGCAAAACGGATCGCACGCCTGTCCCGTGTGGTATTCCTTACATCTTCAATCGGCTGGATGGAGTGGACCAAAACTTGATTCCCGATGGTGGTCTGGATGCGAAGGGAATTAAGTGGTCGGTGCGCGAGGCGCTCAAGATTGAGACGGAAGCGCATCAGGTAACATTTGCCGATGGCGAGAAATTAGGCTACGAGAAATTGGTATTGGCTACCGGCTCTACCGCTGTGCGGCCTCCCATCCCCGGCGCGGAGAAAGAAGGTGTCTTCGTGGTCAAGAAGAATCCTTCCTATTTGCGCCAACTGCACGCCGCGGTATTGGCGGCTAAAAATATCGTGATCATCGGTGGGGGCTTCATCGGAGTGGAATTCGCCGAAGAGATTGTGCAAATGCCCGACAAGAACGTCAGCGTGGTGGAGATGTTACCGTGTTGTCTTTACACTGCTTTTGATGCCGACGTCTGTGTGATCGGCGAGGCGGAATTGAAGCGGCTGGGCGTCGCTCTCTATACGGAGGAGCGAGTGACCCAGATCGCGGGCGAGGGTAAGTTGGAAGTGGTGTTGGCTAGTGGAAAGCGTCTCCCCGCCGACCTGGTACTCATCTCCGTAGGGGCGCGACCCAATGTCAAAATGGCCGCTGAGGCCGGAGTGGAGATTGGCTCTAGCGGGGCTGTCTGGGTAGATGAATATATGCGCACTCCCACGGCGGATATTTTCGCTGTGGGCGACTGTGCTGAGAAAAAGGACTTCTTCACTCGTAAGACAGCTCGAGTTATGTTGGCTTCTACCGCTTGTACCGAGGCGCGGATTGCCGGCGCGAACCTCTACAAATTAAATGTCGTGCGGGAAAACCAGGGTTCATTGGCGAACTTCTCCACTCACTTAGGGGATGTGACATTGGCCTCCGCTGGTTTGACGGAGCGCCGCGCCTGTGAGGAGAATTTTGATATCGTGGTGGGGGTGGGGAAGACGAAGAACCGCCATCCCGGCTTGTTGCCAGGCGCACATACCGTTATGGTGAAGTTAGTCTTCTCTGCGGATTCCCTCGTACTTCTGGGCGGGCAGATTAGCGGGGGACAAGAGGCCGGTGAGTTGATCAACGCTATTGCTCTGGCCTTGCAGAACCGGATGACGGCCCATCAATTGACAGCTTTGCAGGTAGCCACGCATCCGTTATTGACTTCAGCCCCCACCACCTACCCATTGGTGACGGCGGCTATGCAGGCGATTGCGAAGAGCTGAACTACGTCTAAACAGATTGCCCGCCGGCTCACGGAGCCGGCGGGCTTTTTTTGGTATTCGTGAGACGCAAGGTTGATTTTACTGCAAGAAGCTGAAGGTTAAGTTAAATATCTCGGTGCTCTTCGTGCCTCTGTGGCGAAATTTTTGGTTTTTTCAGGCTGGATTCATAAAATCGTGGCGAGGAGCAACAAGCCCACTTCTACCGCGAACGTGATGGTGAAGAAGTGCCAGGAGCGCGGTGTATGGAAGTGGCGGAAATGATACTCCGCTCCTCCGACTATTGCCACGATGTAGGGCATGGAGAGCGCTAGTACGAAGAATTGCGGGATAATCGAGCCGCCTTGATAGCTGCTGCCGTAAACAACGTAATCGCCCCAGAAATATAAGTAAACACGGAGTGCCAGCTCTATGGTTTGAGGGATGGCGATAAAGCCCAAAATGGCACTCAAGAGCCAGAGTAATCCCACTGCAATCTCGCGTTGAATTTCCTGACGCTTTTTCTGCATCTTCTCAATAAATAAGGGGAAACATTGAGTTTCTGTTATGCTCACCACGGAGACACCGAGAACACTGAGAAAAAATAAAAAAACTCGGTGTCCTCCGTGCCTCTGTGGTGAAAACTACCCCGAAATATTGAGATGATACGTTTTTCTGCATCCTACTCCTCAGTTTGACATTCCCACGGAAGCCAAACGAGATGTCCTATCACCTGGCTGTGCATGAGCTGTAAGTAGGGGGAGGGGTCTAGCCAGCCTTGCTCCTCAATTTCTCGCGGTAGAGGGGTATCCGTTTCATCCTCTAGATCTACTAAGGCGGCGGGGAAGGATCCATCTTCACGGGCCGGGGTGATGACGAAAAATATATAGGCCCAAATAGACCTCTTTTGCCAGCGGCCTTGATAGCCCAGCAGTTCCCCATCTGTGACCGGGATGCCATCGCTGCCTGGGGGGAAACGTGATGAGATGAAGGATTCCTCATCTTGACGGTCACTCATCCCTTGATAGACGGTCCATACTTTCTCGCCGGGGTGCAGCGGGTCAGCGTGTTGGATGGCGACGGTATCGTTCCAGTAGCTGCGCCGGGTTAGCAAGCCCTCGGCGACGGCGTAAACCGGCACGGTGCCCGGTTCTCCTGCGGCCATAAAACCCAACCCGCGACTAAACCACCACATGCCGCGATCGCTGCGGGTGGGCAGCCGCCACGGGGCGGCGGGACAGCGTCCTTCTGCGGGCAAGCGGCTGATCACGGCGCCGCGCGGTTGGTAGACCAGGGTGTCGGCCCGTGAATGAGTGAGAGCGTAGTGATCCTTAAGGGTGTCCAACATCTCCGGCGTCCACCGGGTTTTGTGGACCTCCGCTTGGGGGAAGTGGTGGATCATAATCAACGAGAATTTCTGTGCGCGGATATCGGCCAGCAGCGCGCTCTGATCCCAGCGCCCGGCATGGGCCAGCTGTGTCATCTCGAACGGTTGGATGTAGAGCGGGCGACCTTGCAGCGTCAACAGTCCCATGTACTCGTCGGCTAACACCGGGCCGGGGTGTTCTCTGACTAGCGTCTCTAATTCTCGTTGATTTTTCTCCGCTTTGACGCGCCATTTTAGTTCTGTTACGGGATGCATCAACGTCTGCTGCATTAGCCCGCCGGCCTGCAAGCTCACTAAAAGCAGCAGTACCGCGTGCAGATGTGCTTGCCACCAGCGTCCCTGCGTCGCGCCCGCCGCGCTCCAGGCGACCAGAGCGCCTGTCA
>JAIOSN010000337.1 GCA_021107605.1 Anaerolineae bacterium
AAGCCACGTTTGAAGCGGTAGACACCCCAGAGACCATCGCTGCGCTCAGCGAACTCTTCCTCCAATATTCCTTCGTTGTAATCAGGAACGCCCCAGAGATCGTAGGTTGTGCAGCCTCGCGCTCTGGCCCATTTGAGAGCGGCCCATTGCAAGGCGTGGGTAGGCATTTTATTGCGGTGATGGTCCGAGGAAGCCCCGTACATGTACCACGCTCTCTCTCCCCAGACGAAGACAATGATGGCCGCCACCGGGTCATTTTCCACCTCCGCGATAAATAACGCGGCGTTACCGGTGGGCAAGAAAAGCTCCTGCGCCCGCCGGTAGTAAACCTCACTATGGATGCCGAACTCGTTGCGCCGGCCAGTCTTCGCCATCAAGCCGTAGTAGAGCGCGGCATCCTCGACTGAACCCTGACGCACAGTGACGCCTTGCCGCTCGGCATAGCGGATGTTGTAACGGGTCTTCGACTTCATCCGCATAAGAATCTCCTCCTCAGAGGCGACCAGATCCACCAGGATAGTGCGCGGCGGCTGGACGTGTGTGGTGCTGTGCCGGAATCCAAAGGCGGGCAGCTGCTGCCGGATAATGGGCTTATCCAAGCGTCCCGGCTCCATCCAGAGTGCCCAGGCACGGTGACGCCGGGCGCTGGCGCTGATATTTTGTAGTAGCGCGGAGAGTTGTTTTTCATTATCCCAAGCGACCAGCGGCCCGCGCGGGACATAAGCGATGGTCCCCAATTTGAGCGGCAGCTGCTTATAGAGCACCAGCGCCCCGGCAGTGGGAGCGCGTTTGCGTCCCAGGGCCACAATCTCCCAATTCCAGCCAAAATCCGCCTTGAGCCGGCCCCAACAGGTGGTCTGCAAGATACTGCTGCCGGGGAACTCAGCAACAAAAGCATCCCACGTCTTGTGTGTAGGGGTAGTCAGATCAAGATAGCTCATATTTTTTCTCCTATTATCAGTAATCCCGCTCCGACGCCGCCAACGGGCACATTCATCTCGTAGAGACGGCGCCAGTCGCGACCTAATTTCTCTACGATCAAATGCTGGAGCCACCGCTGGAAGCCCAGCCGCTTGAGGCGCGGCGAAGCCAGCCATCGATAGAAGGCTTGGCCCTCGGCGTAAATGCCATATTGGTGATTACTCTGATCCCAGATCGCGGCCACAGCGGCGGGAATGTAGTAGCGGGCCGTGCTCAAGCGCATCCCGGCTCTTTCCAACCGCGCGGCCCACTCCTGGGGGCTATCGTAGTGATGGTGTGCTAGCTGCTGATCAACGTTGCTGGCATACACCTCCGCACCCTCGATATCACCTACTGAGATGTGCTCACGGTAACCGGCCAGCAGACGGCGAAAAGCGTCACTGGGCACGGTCGCGATCAGCCGTCCGCCGGGGCGTAATACGCGCCCAGCCTCATTGAGCACCGGCTGGAGCGTGGGGATATGTTCCAAGACGGAGTTGCTGAAAACGCAAGCAAAACTCTCATCCGGGTAGGGCAGCGCGTCACCCAGCGCTTGCTGAACCTGTTTGTACTGCCCGCTGGCAGCTCCCTGGCGCAACTGTTCCCACCAGGGATCGAAACCGACCTCGATGGGCGACTCATGTGCAAAGAGAGCGGCGGCGATCAGCCCGTCACCACAACCCAGATCCAAGATGGGACGTGGAAATTCTTCCGCTGCCACGATGCGCAACTCGATGGCACGCCAGAGCGCGACCGGCGGCGCGAACCAGTAGTGATCCAGTAATAATTTTAAGTAATCATGTTTATTATTTGGCATTTACAATCCCTGACTAATAACTAACGAACTAATGTCTAACGGCTAATGGCACGCTTCTAGACGTCGCTCTGATTGATCAACTCGGTTAATTCCTCGGCGTGGATGTAATTCACCACCTCAATTTGTTGCGCTTGGACTCCGGGGATGCTGCTGATGGCTTGTTTGATATCCCTCGCCAAACTAAACGCCAGTGGACAGAGCGGCGAGGAGGGGCGGAAACGATAACTGACCTGCCCACTCTCCTCATCCACCACCAGCTCTTCAATGAGACGCATGTGTAGCACGTCCACGCCGGTTTCTGGATCAATAACCTCAACCAATTTGGTTAGAATTTTCTCACGTAACGTGGGTTCCAAAGTCATAATTTCCCTCCAGTGCTAATTGATTGAAAAACCAAGAATTTCACCACGGAGGCACGGAGAACACAAAGATTTTAAACCTAACATTCAGAAAACGTTACTACTTAGCTCCTTTAGGACGCAGATGAACACTGATAAACGTCGATTTTTTTTGCTTTTATCTGCGAAAATCTGCGCGAATCTGCGGCCGCTCTTGAATTTTACAGGGTGGCTGAGTAGTAACCAGAAAAATTAAATTCTTTTCTCAGTGTCCTCCGTGCCTCCGTGGTGAAATAATTTTTCAAGGGAGCCATAGCCCTCAGTCAGATATGGCTGGAAGCAGCTGCTCCGATTGCCACATTTTATGTGCTGCACGGGCATATTTCTTGTGAGTTGCGTGCCAATCCTGCACCTCTGCGATCGGCCAGTAGCGGAGATCTAAGCCCTCATGCGATAAAGTCAACTCGCCGCCAACAATCTCACACAGATGTACCACAGCAATTGCCGTATGCGGCCCATTCTTACCGCTGGGCAGACGAGTGAATACGCCAACTAACTGCTGGGCCTTGACCTCCAGCCCTGTCTCCTCACGCACCTCTCTGCTAACCGCTTCGACTGGCTTCTCGTTTGGCTCGATCCAGCCACAAGGCAAACACCACCCGCTGCCATCAGCTCTCTCCATCAGCAGGATCTCGCCGCTGGTGTTGAAGATCGCCGCATCCACTCCCACTTTGGGCGTGATGTAACCCAGCTCATTCAAAAAGCGTGCTCTGACCTTCGCGTGCGGGACAGCTAGCAGCTCGCCATAAGTCTCAGTCGTTAGCCCCATAAGCCGCTCGTAGCGCTCGCGATCATACGTATCTGAAGTATAGTGCAGGCCATTGCGCGCAATGGTTTGGATCTCGTCCAATAATGAAAAGATGTCCATGTGTGATTTGTCTCCTCGTGAACCTTTATTCTTTCCCCATGTGCCTTTGGCACACCAACGATAACGAAAATGCTTCACTAACGCAAACACTTTTGTTTTGAGGCGGGCTTTAGACTTTTGACTTGCGACTTTAGACTTATTTTCAGAGGAGCTCTTA
>JAIOSN010000036.1 GCA_021107605.1 Anaerolineae bacterium
AAGCCCCAGAGGATTTTTGAATCCCCTGGGGCTTTGGGCCGTCTATAGCAAGCTACTCTATCGCGGTTACGTGCCGGACATCCAAGAGTTCAGATACTGCTCCTGTTCCGCCGTCAACACGTCAATCTGCACACCCATCGCGGCCAACTTGATCCGGGCGATATTCTGGTCGATCTCTTCCGGCACGGCGTATACCCGCGCTTCCATTTCGTCCACGTGCTGGAGCAGATACTCCGCGCTCAACGCCTGGTTAGCGAAGGACATATCCATTACCGCACTGGGATGGCCCTCGGCGGCCCCCAGGTTCACCAGGCGACCATCCGCCAACACGTTGATCAGGCGGCCATCGGGCAGACGGTATTCCTTGACAAAGGGCCGCACGCTGCGCGGCGCAGCCACTGCCATCTCCGCCAGAGCATCCAAATTGAGTTCCACGTTGAAGTGCCCGGAGTTGGCTACGATCGCGCCGCCTTCCATCGCCTCAAAATGCTGCGCATCAATCACGTTGATGTCGCCAGTAGAAGTGATGAAAATATCCCCGATCGGGGCCGCGGCTAACATCGGCATCACGCGGAAACCGTCCATGACCGCTTCTAACGCTTTGAGCGGCTCCACCTCGGTGACGACCACATTGGCGCCCAATCCGGCGGCGCGCATGGCAATCCCGCGACTGCACCAGCCGTATCCCCCCACGACTACAGTTTTGCCCGCAATCAGCACGTTGGTAGCACGAATGACGCCATCCATGGTTGATTGACCGGTGCCGTAACGGTTATCAAAGAGATGTTTGGTCAGCGCATCATTGACCGCCACGATAGGATATTCCAGCGCGCCGTCTTTCGCCATTGCCCGCAAGCGGATGACGCCGGTGGTGGTCTCCTCGGTGCCGCCGATAACGGTGTCCAACACCTCACGCCGCTTGGTGTGCAGCGTGCTTACCAAATCCGCCCCATCATCCATCGTGAAGTGCGGTTTGTGATCCAGTGCCGCGTGGAGATGTTCGTAGTAAGTCTCGTTATCCTCACCCTTGATGGCGTAGACGGGAATCTCACTGTAAGCTACCAGGGCCGCCGCGACGTCGTCCTGCGTGCTCAACGGATTGCTGGCGACCAACACGAGATCCGCGCCGCCAGCTTGCAACGTGCGCGCCAGAGTGCCGGTCTCGGTGGTGACATGGAGGCACGCGGACATCCGCACACCCTTGAACGGTTTTTCGGCCTCAAAACGCTCGCGGATCTGTTGCAATACCGGCATCTCGCGTTCCGCCCATTCCATCCGTAAACGACCGGAGGGGGCCAGGGTTAAGTCTTTGACATGGTGTTTCATATATCAGCTCCTTAAGTGTAAGTTAAAAGTTACAAGTCGCAGGTTGAGGCCAAATGAGTACCTCAATCGCTAACTGCTAACGGCTGCAGCGCTAAACTCATCCTCTCCAAAGGTTCCCCGGTAGCGCGCCACAAATTCACTCAACGTGTATTCATGTGCTTGCGGCCCCTGGGTCTCCAAAACGTAGGTGGCGGCCAGACTACCAATGCGGCCCGCCGTCTCCCAATTCATTCCCAGAACCAATCCCTTGAGCAATCCGGCGCGGAAAGCATCGCCTACCCCAGTTGGATCCAGGATCTGCTCCGGCGTAACCGCCGGTATCTGAATCTTTTCCTCAGCCCAGATAAGCGCGCCCGCTTCTCCCTGCGTGACGATCAACGCCCGTTTGACCGCTACGCGCAACTCCTCGGCCGTCATCGCGACGCGCTCCTTGAGCAATTCGAACTCGTAATCGTTCAAAATCAGAATATCCGCCCCGGTGAGTCCCTGGCGCAGCTCCTCCGGCGTGGAACGTACAATCTGCTGGCTGGGAGCGTAGATGTAGGCGATGCCCAACTCGCGGCATTCGCGCGGATACTTCACCATAGCGGCGGGGTCATTGGGGGAGATAATGGCCCAATCCACCGGTGAGGCCAGCTCATAGAAAGAGAGCGCGCGCGCGTGAGACATCGCACCGGTGTAAAAACTGGCAATCTGATTCTGGTGTTGGTCAGTGGTGGCAAAAAAGGAGGCGGTAAAGAGATCCGGAATCTTCATTGTGACGGAGGTATCCACGCCGTGTTCCTCCAACCAACTGCGATAGGCGACAAAATCTTCCCCTACCGTCCCCATCAACAACGGTCGTTCACCCAAGAGCGCCAGAGTAAATGCGATATTAGCCGCACAGCCTCCCCGCTGCTTCTGCATCTCATCCACTAAGAAACTCAAACTCAACTTCTCTAATTTATCAGGCCTCACATGCTCCAAAAAATCGCCGGGAAAAGACATCAGATAATCATACGCTATCGACCCGGTAACAACGATCCTCATTTGCATTCCCCCTCTCATATCCCTAAATAAACATCCAACGCGCAACTCTACCACAAAGAAGATGAAAGTCCATCAGAGAGCATATAAATTGTCCCCCCAATGTTGACAGGTTCGGGTTTTGTCTCTATAATTCTTAGCAAGCCAAAAGTTCTTAGCCCCCCGTAAATTCAACCTTGGGAATTGATTAGCAGGATTCCGTCTAAGCTGTCGAAACGGCAGAGAAACGCGGATTCCGTATAGTTAACAGTTAGTGCGGCAAAAAAGGCAAGCAACCCAGAAATATAGAGGCTGATTATGCAGGAGAAGGAAAAAAAGTCCCCAAATCAGTTTGAGTCTCCAGAATGGCTCCGTATTATCTTGGCGTATGGAGTGACAATTGGCGGACTCTTCGTCCTTGTCTGGCTGGCTACATTATTTCTCAGATTCCGGTTGATTGGTCTTTTGTTGATAATTGTTGTCATTCCTCTCTTTCCGGCGATGCAGGCCATCCTATTGAGGCAAAAGCCGGCGAGTCTATTCATGAAGCTATATGTAGCTGAATTTGCCTCGCTTACATTGCAACTAGGTTTATTGCTGGTAAGTACACCCTTTATTGCCATCTCGGTAGCAGGGGTTTTAGCTTGTGCATTGCTAATTACAGCAGTGATTGGCTGGTTCATTGTCGGCCTGCAGCAACTTGGATTGGATATTGGCAGCAAGATGTCGAGGGGCGATATAGAAATTTTCTTCTGGGTTACAGTTGGTTTGATAGTAGCTATTGGAATTTTTTACATTTTCGTCCGTTTAGTCAGAAAGAATGGGGACAGATA
>JAIOSN010000356.1 GCA_021107605.1 Anaerolineae bacterium
ATCTCGCTATTTTGGATGGAGACCTCGCGGGCGATGGAAGTGAAGGGACCAACGTAGGAGTTCACAATGCGGGTATTCTCTCCAATGATAGTGGGGCCACGCACGATGCTGTTGACGATCTCCGCGCCTCTGGCAATGGTCACGCGGCTATCCACCTCGGAATCACGATCCACGTAGCCGGAGATCTTTGGTTCCAGTTCCTCCAGCACCAGGCTGTTGGCCTCCAACATAGCCGATGGAGCACCGGTATCAATCCACCAGCCCCGGTGGACGTAGGGGTAGACGTCGTACTTTTGCTCAACCAGCCATTGGATCGCATCGGTGATCTCCAGCTCGCCGCGCCGGGAGGGGAGGATAGCGTTGACGGCCTCAAAGATATGGTGGTCAAACATGTAGATGCCTACCAGCGCCAGGTTGGAGGGCGGATTCTTCGGTTTCTCAATGAGCTGGCGGATCTTCCCATCCTCGTCCAGATCGGCCACACCATACTCTTCTGGATGGCTGACCTCGGTGAGTACGATTTGACTGTTCCATTGAGAGTCTGCGAATTGCCGGATAAGGGTTGAGATGCCGCCCTGGATCACATTGTCGCCTAAGAACATCACGAAACGGTCGTCGCCCAGAAAATCCTGGCTGATCTTGACCGCGTGGGCCAGACCCAGCGGTTGCTCCTGGTGGATGTAGGTGATCTTCACACCCCACTTGTTGCCGCGCCGTACCGCTTTCTTGATTTCGTTGGCCGTATCGCCCACCACAATGCCGATTTCATCAATGCCCGCGTCGCGGATCGCCTCTATCACGCGGAAGAGCACCGGCTTATTAGCTACCGGTATCAACTGCTTGGCGCTGGTAAATGTCAATGGATATAGACGTGTGCCCTTGCCGCCGCTTAAAATCAAACCTTTCATCTTGTCTCCTTTTTAGTCCGATAGTCAAGTACGGGGATTTGCCATTCGCAATTTGCTATTTGCTCAATATCCGGCCAGCATCCCGCCATCCGGGGCGTCGGTGAGTACCGCTCCCAGCAAGTTGACGTCGAAGCGGGCCAGCATCTCTTGGGCGGCCGCGATGTGGTCGCGGCGGGTGTGGCCGGAGCGCGTGACCAGGAGCAACCCGTCACTCTTGGCGGCCAGTGCGGGGGTATCCACTACCGCTGTTACCGGCGGCGATTTGAGGATCACCAGCTCGGAGTCGGCCGCCAGTTGGGCCAGCAGCGCACCCATCTTCGTGGAGCTCAAGATATCGGCGGGATTGGGCGGCAGCTCGCCGGCGGGGAGCAACCGGAGGTTGGGAATCTCGGTCTGCACCAGCTGTTGCGTGACCTCGGTGGCCGGCTGCGTGATGGCGTGCGCCAGCCCGCCGGACTGCTCTGTCTCGAAAATCGCGTGGAGACTGGGGCGGCGCAGATCGGCATCTACCAAGATGACGCGCTCGCCGGCTTGCGCTACCGCCACGGCTAAATTGACCGCGACCTCGACGTCTGGGACGTCTCTCTCCGGGGCCGGCGACGCTATCACTAACGTCTGCAAGGGCTTATCTAAGGCTGCGTAGGTTAGGTTAACCCGCAGCGCTCGGTAGGCCTCCGCGGCTGGTGACTGGGGTTGGGCTAACATTAGAATTTGCTCTCTATTCATGACCATCTCCTCACTTTTGCCGGGCTGAGGATGGCGGAATGATTCCCACCACCGTCAAGTTGGCTTCCTGTTCTAAATCACGGGCGGAGCGGATCAGCCCCGCGTCCAACCACTCCATGCCGATAACTAACACCGCGCCGATCAACAAGCCGAAGATGCCGCCGGCGGCCATGTTAATCATCGTTTTGGGGCGGAGTAGATGGTACCGCGGTTCTTCCAAAATGGTAGCAAAGACGCGATCCGGTTTGAGTTGCAGCTGATTTTCACTATCGCGCCATTGCACTAATTGCTCGGCCCAGGCTTTGGCGATGCGGTTGGCTTGCTCGCCATCGTAATCGTCCACATCAATCTGGATAGTCAGGTTCTGGGTATCCGAGGCCATCGTCACATCACTTTTGAGATCGCCGGGAGTGCGCATCAATCCCAGATCCTCGATCACCTGCTCGGCGACGGGCCGGCGGTGGATGAAAGAGACGTAGGAATCCATCAGGATTTTGACTGTCTGCGCTGCGCCCCAATCGGTGCGTCCCTGGATGCCGATCTTCACGCTGGAACGATAGACCGGTGTCTGTAATTTGCTAAAGCCAAATGCTCCCACGGCCGTAACCAGAACGGCCAACCCAATCAGCCAGCCGCGCCGCCGCAGGACTTGCATATAATCTTGGATATTCACTCCTTTCCTCCTTCCTAAAGATAATTCCGCAAGTTCCCGGCACTTACTCCCCGCGTAAACGGAAGCGTACCCCGCGACAATAGGAGCAGTGGGAGCCGTGATACTCCCGTCCACAGGTATGACAGGTACGTGCCTCTGTTCCTCGCCCTCGGCTTTCCGTGGGGATCAAGAGGAGCGATACATCCTTACCCGCTTGGTGGTCAAACCATTCGTTCAAATTTGTATCTCCTATCATCCAGCGCCCATCCTCCGGATTGCGGTGTAACCGTCCTTGCGTTACCTGCGCCTCCAGTCGATAAGCGTCAGAGATCAGTTCACGAATACTGGCTTTGCGATAAGTTCCCATTTTTGCCTCCTCGGCCATTATAAATGGTTTGGGGAGGAGGGCAAGGTTTGGGCGTGTGGAGGGGGGGGCGAATGTGCAAATATGCAAATGGCAAATATGATGCCACTGGAAAAGGACATTTTACCGCAAAGACACTAAGAACGCTAAGAAAAAAATTATGGTTATTACTCAGGCGGGCTAGACCTCCGAGGTCTTGACATAGGTTTTGTTGGTCACAGTACCTACCAAAACCGAGATTTCGCCACCGAGTGGCAGATTGGTAGACCGCGGAGGTCTGAAAATAGGTCTGCCTGAGTAGTAACAAAATTATGGTTACTACTTTAGAGTTCTTGCATAATAAGAGAGGAAGACAGGGGATCCCTAGCAATTGCTGCGCCGTGAAAATTAAGTATCTGGGAGCAAGGCTACTCGAGCGCTGATGCGGGGATTAACCACCGCCACTACAGCGCGAAAGGCATCATCATACCTATCCATTGCGTGCCGGAAGCGTCTGGCCAGCACCTTAAAATGTTTGAGTTCACCCAGCGTGTTCTCTACGATAATCCGCATGCTGGAAAACTCCCGGTTAATATCCTTCTCGGCTTGTGTGAGTGGGTGATTGCGTCTAGCTCTATGCGTGGTGCCCACGCTATGGTCGGGCAATTCATGGGGCAGGCCCTGGTAGCCAGCGTCCCCGACCACCCCCACTGGTTTAGGAATATGCTGCGCCACCCCCGATTTTCGGAAATGCGCCAAATCATGCCCCCGACCCGGGGTAGACGTACTGACGGCCCGGATCACGCCCTTTTCATTCACCATGATTTGGGTCTTGCGGGTGTGGCACTTCTTTTTTCCGGAGTAATGCTCCCGTGGCGTGGCGTCGTCACTGGAGCGGCGTACCCGTTGTTCGGTCGCATCCACAATTGCCAGCAGATCGGGATAAGCGTGGAGAGATTGCGTCAGATTTTTGGTCTCTCCCCGTTGCGGCGGGGGGGGGCAGCCTAGCGTGGCTTCACCTAACACCCGCAGCGCGGGCAGGATGTTCCGCACATTGCGACTGACGGTGGCGGCATCCACCCCGAAAAAATACCCGAGTACA
>JAIOSN010000263.1 GCA_021107605.1 Anaerolineae bacterium
CTTACCTTGACCATGCGCAGCTACAGCGTGTCAGGTTCATTCGGTTTGTTAGACGGTCACAACTTTCTTCTGCACGCATCGGACGAATCCGTATCTCTCGTTCTGTTTCGTTTGGGTCCCCTGAATTTCACTGTTCGCCAGTGAAAACAGCCTCGGTCACATGTCTCGCATCAGTATCACGAAGACTCTGCCAGCCTGTTCCTTTTGAAATGCCTGCACCGCTCGAAAGCCAGCCTTTTCCCACACTCGTAATGCGCGCTTATTGAACTCGGCCACCGTGACGCGAAACGCTGTTGGTGCAAATGTGCGACGTCCAAAATCAATGACGGCTTTGACATACCTGAGACCGTGCCCCCCTCCAGTCAAATCTGGACGCTCCCCGTAATACATGCCTTGCCAAGACAAACGGGGCAAGTAGAATAGAGGGGACTCTGAAAGCAGTATACAATATCAATTTGAAAGCACCATTAACGCCGGGGACGGATCCGCTAGATCCCGCCCTCTGTTGGCCGGGGAGGCGACGAGTATGATAACTTTGCAAGGTCTGACCAAACGGTTCGACGAACTGACGGCGGTGGATCAGGTTGATCTCACTGTGCCGGCGGGGGAGATTGTGGCGTTGTTGGGGCCAAACGGCGCGGGCAAAACGACGACCGTGCGGATGTTGGCGGCGATTCTCAAGCCGACGGCCGGCAGCGCGCAGGTGGCGGGTTATGATGTGATCAAAGATGCGCGCCGGGTACGGCGTAACGTGGGCATGTTGACTGAGTCGCCGGGCCTCTACGAGCGGATGTCGGGGTGGGAGTACCTGGATTTCTTTGGAGAGTTGTGGGAGCTGCCAGACCTGGCGCGCCAGCGGAGGATTGACTATCTGGCGGAGCGGTTTGAGATGCAGGTCGCTTTGGGACGACGGTTGGGGCAATACTCCAAAGGCATGATGCAGAAGGTGACGTTGATGCGTACCTTGTTGCACGAGCCACCCGTGCTCCTCCTTGATGAGCCGACCTCGGCGATGGATCCGTCGAGTGCCCGCCTGGTGCGTGATATGATTCTGCAACTTAAATCGGAGCAGCGGGCTATCATCGTCTGCACGCATAATTTGCCGGAAGCGGAAGAGCTGGCTGACCGGATAGCTATTATCCGGCAGGGCAAAATAGTGGAGCGCGGGTCGATAGAGGAATTGAAACAACGGTTGCTAGGGCAACCCATCATGGAAGCGCGTTTTGTCCAGCCGGCCACCGACGGGGTGCGAGAATTGGTAGCAGAATTTGCCGAGGTGCTGGCTTATGGCGATGATTGGATTCGGTACTCCACCCGGGAACCGGAACGTCTGAACCCTATCCTGTTGCAAGCCTTCGTGCGCGCCGATATTCCAGTTTTGGCATTGCGAGAGGTCCCGCGTAGTCTGGAGTCCATTTATTTACGGGTGGTGGGCAAAGCAGTGGAGGCGGAATAGATGCAGCTACTGAAAAAACCAAGAATCTCACCACGGAAGCACGGCGAGTGCAGAGATGTTCAACTTAACTTTTTTTCTCAGTGCCCTCGGTGTCTCTGTGATGAGCTATCTTTTTTCAGAGGAGTTATAGATGCTATTTCAAAGAGTGTTTAAGCGGTTCAAGAAGTTGGTGCGCCACCAGGAGGCGGTATTGCGTCCTGCATTGGTCGTAACTCGACGTGAGGTGCGCGACACCTTGAGGGATTGGCGCATCCTGGTGCCTATCTGTATTCTTAGTACGGTTTTCCCTTTCTTGGCAAACTTTGCCGCACGTAAGGGTTTGGATTTTGTCAACCAGTATGGCGCTGAGTTGATTATGACGCGGCTTTTTCCTTTTTTGATGTTGGTGGTAGGGTTCTTTCCCAGCAGTTTCTCGCTGGTGATCGCGCTAGAAGTTTTTGTGGGGGAGAAAGAGCGGCGTAGTTTGGAGCCGTTGTTGGCTTCACCGTTGACGGACTTACAACTTTATCTAGGGAAATTGTTCTCCGCGATCTTTACCCCAGTTGTGGCCAGTTACTTCGCCATTAACTTCTACATGCTTCTGGTGGGATTGACCGTGGGTTGGTGGCCCACTCTCTCGCTCTATGCCGTGACGCTGGTCTTGTCCACGGCGCAGGCTTTTGTGATGGTCAGCGCGGCGGTGGTGATCTCCTCTCAGGCGACCAGTACGCGGGCGGCTAACCTGATTGCCAGTTTCATTATCCTCCCGTTGACTTTTCTCTTGCAAGGGGAAGCGAGCTTGCTTCTCTTTGGAGATTATGATGTGCTCTGGCTGATCGCTCTATTTTTGAGTGTGACCACGCTTCTTTTTGTGCGCATGGGGATCCACGTCTTTAACCGGGAGCATTTATTGGGGCGGACCATTGACGCTCTCGACGTGCGCGGCGGGTGGAGAACCTTCTGGCAAGCTTGCTGGCCGCAAGCGGGCGTGAAGCGGCTTTACACTCAAGATATCCCGCGCCAATTGCGTGTACTCTGGCCGGAGATCCTCTTCACTTTACTGGTCGTCTTTGGAGGTGGCTGGGCTGTAGGGTTATGGGGCGCGCATTTCTTTCCCTTACCCCCAGAATTGCTCACTTTGCCAGAAACATTGGATCTGGAATCATTCGATACGGCCATCCAGGAGATTGGATTACTCCCTACTTTCTCCTGGGGTGCGCTCTTGTGGAACAATACGCGCTCGCTGCTTCTCTCGGCTCCTTTAGCCCTCTTCTCTCTAGGAACGCTGGCCGAGCTACTGCTCCTCTTACCGTTGGCTATCATCGCCTACTTGGTGCTGCAAGTTCCTAGATTGGGGATTAGCGCCGGGTCATTTTTGGCCGTGTTTGTCCTGCCGCATGGCGTGATAGAGTTACTGGCTGGCGTTCTGGCCACAGCTCAGGCGATGCGGATAGGTGTAGTGATTTTGCGGGCGCCGGAGGAAGGCGGCGGGGTAATGGGCGCTGTGCGTGAGCTCGGGCATTTCTTACGACTCTTCTGGGCCGTGGTCTTCCCCTTGCTGGTGGTAGCCGCGTGGATAGAGGTGGAGATCACCCCCCGTCTGGTAATTGATTTCCTGAACGGTTTGTAGCTATTCCTCTGCGATGGGTTCGAGGGCTTGGCAGGTGACGTGCAGGTAAGCGAAGTCTCCTTGTGGGGGGAGCAGGTTCTTAACCTCCATAATCTGGCAGCGGGTGGCCCCGATCTGGATCTCGGCGCCCATTTGCGGAGCCTCCTTTTGATTTAGGATGGCTCCGGGCTGTCTATCCCCTGTGATCACGTAACTGACTTTGTAGAACATAGCTAGCCCTCCTGGTTTGCTGAGTAGATATCGAGATTGCGATGTCGTAATTTGAAGGTTAGATCGCGAGCCAGATTGTACATTATCTGATAGCCGGCACAACAATGCTCCTCGCAGAACGCTAAGAGGGCTGGACCAGGGATACGGAGCAGTTTGGCTTCTGGGGTGGCGCAACGGATGGTGGCGGAACGCGGCCCCGCGTCCAGTATCGACATCTCTCCAAAGCCTTGGCCGGCCCCCAATATAACTAGGTCGTATCCTTCTTCAGGTTCCACTTTTATTTGCCCGGTCAAGACAATACAGATGTTCTCTCCTCGCTCACCCCGTTGCATAATAACTTCATCCTGATGATAGATCTCTTCTTCCCCACATGCGGCTAAGTTCAACGCTTGCTCTTTTGATAGCCCGATAAAAAGATCGGTGTGGGATAGAACCTCAAGTTTGACACTCATGGTCTCCTCCTCTGAAAATAAGTCAAAAGTCTAAAGTCTAAAGGCGTAAGTTAAAAATCGAAAGTCTGCTTCAAGACAAAGGTGTTTGTGTTAGTGCAGCATTTGTATTATTGTGGGTGTGGCATCCCAGATGGGGACTCCTGAGGATAATTTAGGCTCACAGTTCTCTCTGGTTTCACTATTCATTATTATAAGGAAGATATGATGGAAATACAAGTTGAAGGTCAAAGCCAAAAGTCCAAAGTCAAAAGTCTAACGGGCTAATGACTAACCGACTAACGACTAATTGACTAACATAAACTTGACGTGGTGTTTTTCACTTATATAATTAGTTTGAGGGTTGGCTAACGCGGATTGTCTTTGCGGGGAGAGATTTTTTTGGAGGGTGGATAGATGGATGGTCGCGTCTTAATAATTGAGGATAATAAGGGAAATTGCCAAGTCTTACAAAAATACTTTGGTGACGCTGGCATGCAGGTTGAAGTGACTAATTGTGGCGCAGAGGGACTCTCTCTGGCTATGCGCCATCTTCCGCAAGCTATTATTGTCAGTACCACTTTGCCGGATATGTCGGGGAGTGAGGTCGTGGAACAATTGCATGCCCGGACTCGCACTCGTCATATTTTTCTGATGCTCTTGGCCGATACAGATGTTCATCGAGAGAGGTTGGACGCGCTGGATATTGGAGCAGATGATTTTATCGCTGCTCCTTTTGACCCTGATGAGGTGGTGTTGCGGGTCCGCAATGCGCTCCGGCGTGTTAATTCCTCCAATCTGACCGATCCGATTACCGGTTTGCCGGCCAGCAAGTTGATCCGGGAGCAATTACTGCGGGTGCTCAAGGAGCCAGAGGGCGAGTGGGCGTTGTTGCGGATGCACGTCAGAGGGTTGAAAGCATTCCATGAGGGCTATGGGTTTCAGGCGACCTCTGCTTTCTTGCGTTGGGTGGGGCGCGTGCTAGCCGTCGCGTTGAGTGAGGATGATGTGACGGATGATTTTTTGGGATATAGCGGCAACGATGATTTTATCATCTTTACGCACCGCGAGCGCGTTGCCAGCTTGGAGGCGGAGGTCACGGTGCAATTTGAGCAGGAAGTAGAAACCCACTATGGGTTTATGGATCGGCAACGTGGTTTTGTCTTGATTGACGGGCAGCGTCGCCCTCTGGCTTCCTTACAGATACAGTGTGTTACTTCTCAAGATGGCCCGTTTTATGATATTCGCTCTCTGAGTGAAGCGTTAGCTGGATAATAGCGCGCACTCCTGCTTATGACCCGCTTGGTAGCATTTACAGCGGCTTGGATCGTCAGCATTTTGCTGGCCCAAGCCGCTTTTTTTCATCCTATCTGGTTCATTTTGACGCTGCCAGCCGCGGTGGTATTGTACTTCGGTTGGCGACATGAACGGCGGGGACGTCTGGCGATCTGGGCCTTAGCCGGTATTTTATTGGGGGCAGGGCGTTTTATGCTCTGGCAGGAGCCTATCGGTGAAGGCCATATTGCCCGTTACAATGGAGTCGATTTTGCGCGGGTGACGGGAGTGGTGACGGCGGCCCCGGATCGCCGCACCCACTACACTAATCTGCGGGTCTCCGTTGAGCGGATTGACTTTGTCAGCGGGCAGAGTTTCCCCGTGCATGGCGAGCTCTTGGTCAAGGCCCCGGTCTATACCCCCGCGCGCTATGGCGACCGTGTGCAGGTCTCCGGGACTTTGGAAACGCCCCCCGTCTTTGAAGGGTTCTCCTACCGCGACTATCTGGCCCGGCAGGGTATCTACACGCTCTTACGGCGGGTGGATCTGACGGTCTTGGAGTCGCATCAGGCGAATAGGTTGCTAGATGGGTTGTTACGGTTCCGGGAGTACGCGCTAGCCAGATTGCTGCAAATTTTGCCGGAGCCGCAGGCTTCGTTGTTGGCCGGCATTCTGTTGGGCGTGGAAAGTGGTATCCCAGAGGAATTGAACGCGGCTTTCTCCGCGACAGGCACCAGTCACATTGTGGCGATTTCCGGTTTCAACTTGACCATTATCGCGGGCGTCTTTGCGTTGTTGGCGCGCCGTGCTTTTGGCGAGAAAGGCGAAACGCCGGTCGCTTTGACCGGCGTCTGGCTCTACACATTGCTGGTGGGCGCCTCGGCGGCAGTGGTGCGCGCGGCGGTGATGGGCAGTCTGGCGATTTTCGCTCGCCGGGAGCGCCGCCCGCTCCACGGGCCGACCTCGTTAGCTCTGGCGGCGTTGGCGATGTCGGTGCATAATCCGTTGGTGCTCTGGGATGTGGGCTTCCAACTCAGCCTGGCGGCCACCGCCGGTTTGATCTTTTTCACTGACCCGCTCACCAATTTTTTCTTGCGAGGGTTGGGTCGCTTGATGAGTGCAGAGCGGGCGGAACGGGCGGTCGGCTGGCTAAGCGAAGCGTTGATCCTCACGTTGGCGGCGCAGATCACGACGACGCCGATCATCGTCGCGACTTTTCATCGTCTCTCCCTGGTCACGCTGCTCACCAACTTCTTGATTTTGCCGGTGCAATCCTTTGTGATGCTCTTTGGGGGCGTGGCTCTCCTGGCTGCGTTGTGCTGGCTGCCGTTGGGCCAACTACTGGGCTGGCTCGCTTGGGTTTTCCTGACCTACACTATTGAGGTGGTGCGCTGGACGGCAACTTTTGCTTGGGCCTCGGTGCCGGTACCGGGCGCGACTTGGCCGCTGATAGCTGCTTACTATCAGCTCTTGGGCGGGGCGCTCTGGTGGTTTACGCGCCGCCTGGAGGAACGCCAGCACTGGTGGGCACGCTGGCGACAGTTACCTAAGTGGCAATTGGTGGGTGGCTTGGCGGTCGTGGTGCTGTTGGGCGCATATCTCTGGACTATGCCAGATGGGCGGCTGCATATCTTCTTTTTGGATGTGGGGCAGGGGGATGCTGTCTTTATTCGGACGCCGACCGGTCGCCAGGTGGTGATTGATGGCGGCCCAGACGCGCCGGCGTTGCTCTCTCAGGTGGGGCGGAGAATGCCTTTCTGGGACCGCACGCTTGATCTGGTAGTGTTGAGCTCGCCGGATGACGCGCGGCTGGCGGGCCTCGTCCCGTTGTTGGAGCGTTACCAGGTGGATTTCGTTGCCAGCGGTGCGGAAGAGGGGGCCGGCTCGCATTACGAGCGCTGGGTTGAGCTGCTCAACGCTCGTCCCGCAGAAACGGAGGGCGTCTTCTGGGCCGGCAGCGAGTGGGAGTTGGATGAGGGGGTCTGGTTGCGTGCGCTCTGGCCGGAACACGGTACCGTAGGCCCCGTAGTTTTGCGGCTGGATTACGGTGAGACGAGCGTCTTGTTACCTGGCGGGGTCACTACCGTGGTGGAAGGGGCGTTGGTAACTCGTGATGCGGGCGCGCTGCGGAGTGCGGTGTTGCAAGTTCCCCGGCACGGTGCACGGACCGGCTCTACCCCGGCTTTCTTGGAGGCCGTGGCGCCGGAGATCGCCATTATCAGCGTGGGGGAGGATGGGCGGGCGGATACTCCGGCTCCGCAGGTGCTGGCGCGCTTGATTGACCGGTTGCTCTACCGCACTGACCGGCACGGTACGATAGAGATCATCTCCGATGGAAAGACGGTGGCGGTGCGGGTTGAGCGGGAGTAGGTGAAATGAGGGTTGAGTCTACTGAAGAAACTAAGTGTTTCACCACGGAGGCACGGAGAGCACAGAGATTTTGAACTTAACCGCTAGCTACTTATCACTTTTGCAGAGAGGTAGGCACGAGCCAACTTCAACCTGCTCGCCGTGTCATTCCTTGACTACGTGTTCCTCGCGCTGCTCAGTGTACTCAGCTCGGAATGACAAAGGCTTTCCGGAATTTCTCACATCTCCGCGACCGGATGGGGGCCTTCTCTAGCAGGCACCCTCGGCTCAGTTGAACTGGCCTCATTGGAATCACGAAGCATTTGAATCTCCTGGGCGATTTCCTCGGCAGTGTAGTGGTTTAACCACTCGTGGCGCTCTCGCGTGTAATCACCGTACCCCATCTTGAATTGCTGGATGAAACGGATGGTATCCATATAGATTCTGACCCGGCTTACTTCCTTATCAGCATTGTGGCCCACTTCTTCTACTCCCTGACTCTGCTTGGCCTCTTCAAAGAGCAGAGTTACACCTGGAATTTCTTCATATTGAACTACAGTTTGTGCTTCGGCGGGCTAACTCTGTGCAGGCTGTAGCTCGGTCCCTGGTAAGGGTAGTTTCTGCAGGAGACCGGCCAGAGCTAACGGGGATGGAATCTCTCACATCTCCGCGACTGGACGAGGGCCTTCCAATACCTCGCGTGTTATCTGAAGTAACCCCTCTGCGTCGGGGCGCACCCACCATTTGATCAGCGTGATCTCACCGTTTTCAATCTCCATGCCGGTGATGCAGCGCGGGTGGATGACGCTGCCGGTGTTGTAGTAGGCTGGTTCATCGGGATTGGGGAAGACGGGGCGATGCGTGTGGCCGCAGATGACGGGACACTGGTGTTCCTCAATCCAGGCCATGATATCCCGCTCTACGCGGTTGCGCTTTTGGTAGTTCTGAGCGGGACTGGTGGGGTCGCGTAATCCCAATATCTGGAGCGGTTTCCAGAGCACTCTGACCAGAAAACAGCTGAGGGGCCAGAGGGTCTCGGAAAATAGGTCGCCTTGATGTCCGTGGGTGACTAAGATGCGTTGGTCGCTCTCCTGGTGCTGGAGTATTAATCCCTCTTGCGGTGTGATGCCCTCGAAAAGCGGCTTCTCCGTTTGCTCTACTTCGTCAAAATAGTGATAGAGGTGCTCTTTCACGGCCTGCGGATTTTTCCAGACGATATTGTGGTTTCCGTAGAGCAGGTGGAAGCGGTCGTCGCGGTAGAATTGGCTGAGCAGCCAGTAGACATGACTGTGCGCGTGTTTAAGGCGGGAGAAATCGGAATTTTCCCAGAGCTCATCGCCATCACCGACCTCGATATAGGTGAATTTCTCGCGGTTGTAATGTTGCAGGGCGTGGAAGAAGAGCGCCTGATTATGAGCGAAATCGTCGGCCCAGCTATTATCGCCGCGATGGCAATCGCTGAAGAAGATGAACTTGGCTTGGTTATCAAAAGTTATTTCGGGGACGGTTTGAGAGACTGCGGTTAAACGGGTGCTGACAGACATTTGGACCTCCTGGCCTGGTTGACTAATAAATTTTTTAGGACGCAGATTAGCGTTTGGCATCACTGAAAAAGATAGCTCGCCGCTAAGACGCCAAGACGCTAAGAAAAAAATTAGTTTTGGGTGAAAACAGTTGCCCTTAAAGCCACCAAAATTCAGTGATTCTTCGCACCTTAGTGGTGAAATACTTGGTTTTTCCAGTAGACTCAGAGCAGGTTATTCTGTCGGATAGGCTACAAATCCCAATAGCGTCTCTGGGTGTTTATCAGTTATGAGGAGAAAGCCTACAGGCTCTAGCCGCACTAAGCCCTCCCAGTTGCGGGATTTATCGTCACCCAGGAGCTCCAGTTGGATGGGTGGTTGCTTTACTAGCGTGATCCCGTTGGCGTGATATTGGAACTCCACCAGTCGTTCGACGGTCTCGAATTGGGCGTGGGTCGCGCCGGTCCCGTACTTCGCGGTCAGCGGATCGGGGGCGGGAGCGAGTTTCTGGCTATCGCCGGGCCAGAGGTAGTTGAGGCCCCAGAACCGTCCAGCGTTATCTACGGCGGTGACGTCGGTGAGCCGGTATTCCAGGGTGGGGAAGGGGAGCGCACCTTGCGGTTCCAGTGTCTCCGCTGCGAAGCGGTGGGCCACGGGAGCGGGATTGATGCGGGCACCGTGGGCTTCGTAAAATGTCAGCAGCGTGTTGTCGATGAAGAGCAAACTCTCGTCGCTTACATTGCTGAGGGCGGCTTGCGGCGGAATTTCGGCGGCGAGGGTCGCGTCTAACTCTATCGCGCTCAGGTCCGGCGCGAAGGTTCCTGTGACCAAGTAGCCTAACATGCCGTTGCTCTGCTTGCTCTCCACGGTGAGGTAGAGCCGCTCTTGGACGATGGTCAGCGCCTCAAAGCCCTCGGAGCCGTGAATCTGGGGAGGTAAGTTGCCGTGGAGGGGAATGGGACGCGGTTCCAGGGGCACGGTCTGCGCGCCGGCTAAGAAATCTAGAATCTCCTGTTGGGAGAGGGTATAGAGAGCGTTGCCGCAGCGGGCGGGATATTGTGGCAGGAGGATCAGGTGTTCTCCGTACCAGGCCAGCCCGGAGATTTCGGCATTGCTCTGGCTGGCCGGGCCGTTGAGGGGGATGACGATGACCGGCGTTTCAGCGTTGGTGATGGCAGTGGGGGGCGGTGGCGGGGCGTGTGTGCAAGCGAGCAAGGAGAGGCTCAGTAAGAGAAGTATACACAAGTGATTGATAATTTTGCGCATGGCGCTGCTCAATCGGGGTCTCAATTTGCGGGCAGAATGGTGATCGTATCGCCCTGTTGGATGTGGCCGCCCTCCAATATGCGGCAGAAGACGCCGACGTCGGGGAGGATGGAATGGCCTTTGAAGTTATAGCTGTGGGCTTGCGAGCGGGGTTTGCCTAGCTGCACTACCTCCAACCGGGTGGGGCCGACTTGCAGTTGCGCGCCCACTTGCAGCTGGGTCAGATCCAGCTCGGCGATGGTGAGGTTGTCGGCGAAGGAACCTGGCCCCGCGCCGAGCTGATGGGTGCGATTGAAGGCTTCAATTTCGGCTACGGCGATAAAAGCGATCTCGCGCTCGCCAAGTCCAGCGTGCGCGTCGCCGACCAGC
>JAIOSN010000008.1 GCA_021107605.1 Anaerolineae bacterium
ACGATAAGATCACCAATGACGCGCGCGGCGAGAGCTCGGATTCCATCCGTGTCCGTGTGGAGGAGGCCAGGCGCCGGCAACAGGAACGGCTCTCCGAGGTGGGGATGGCCTGCAATGCCGACATGGGGCCGGGGGAGTTGCGAAAATACTGCCCTCTCAAACCGGATTCGCAAGCGCTAATTCGGGCGGCTATGAGCCAGATGCAGTTGAGCGCGCGGGGCTATCATCGCATCCTCAAAGTTTCGCGCACCATCGCCGATCTGGAGGGCGCCCCGGATATCAAGACCCATCATCTGGCGGAAGCGTTGCAATATCGCACGCGGGTCTTGACTCTGTAACCAGAAAGATTTCACCACGGAGGCACGGAGAGCGCAGAGATGTTGCACTTAACCTTCAGAAACTTATTTTTTTCTCCGTGTCTTCGTGGTAAACTAACTTTTCATAATTAAACGTTAGGAGGCTCAAATGGCGGAGATTTTCATCGATACGGCCAAGATAGCGGAAATAAAAGCAGCGGCCGCCTGGGGGATTTTGGATGGGGTGACGACCAATCCCACGTTGATGTTTCGCGCGGGGACGGCCAACCGCAAGGAGCAGACGCTCAAGATCGTGGAGATCGTGCAAGGCTCCGTGAGCGCGGAGGTGATCAGCACTGACGCCGACGGGATGGTTGCGGAAGCGCGGGAGATTCTTTCCTGGTCGGAGCATGTTTACGTCAAAATCCCCGCCATCGCGGAGGGACTCAAGGCGATGCAAGAGATCTCTTCGTGGCCCAACGGGCGCATCAACGCGACATTGATCTTCTCGGCGAACCAAGCTTACCTGGTCGCGCGGGCCGGCGCGAGTTACGCCTCTATCTTCATGGGGCGGCTGGATGACGCCGGATTGGACGGCATCCAAGTGCTCCAGGAGACCCGTCAGATCTTCGACAACTATGGACTGCCCTGCAAAGTGTTGGCGGCCAGCATTCGTAGCACTTATCACGTTACCCAATCATTGCTGGTCGGCGCGGATATTCTCACCATGCCCTACGGCGTGCTCCAAAAGATGATTTCCAGTCCCTTTACGGACGTTGGCTTGGAGAAATTCCTGGCGGATTGGGAGAAAGTAGCGGGGAAGTAGTCCGGTAGCGTAACTACAAACACCCCGCCTCTAACAAAGAGCCGGGGTGTTATCTATGGTCTCGCTCTAAGGTTACGAGTAATTTCTCAGCACCAGCGGGAGGAAGATACGGTAGGTGAATCTCTGCCAATAGCCAGCGTGGTTTTTGAAGTGCGAGCTAGCTATCCAACCGGTTGTAGGCTGACCCAGCGTTGATCTGATTTGGAAGTGAGCGGAGGCTATCTTGCCGCCTCCAGTCCCAACTACATTCCAATCCAACCCGAAATGAGCTGACCCCATCTGCGCCGTGCCAAAAGGTCCGGATGCGGCTAGCGCAGGTCGCCGGGCTGCAGCTGTTTGATTGGTCAGCAACACTATGAGAGCTAGCGCCAACAGCCCCACCAACGTAAGCCCCCAAATCTTTTTGTCTCCTCTCATGGCAGACCTCCTTACTCATCATCTGCTTGCAGATTGGCAGAAACCGGCTCCAGTCGTGCTGTCTCGTAGCCCAACCGCTTGGCGACGAGGCGATAATCAAAAGCAATGCCCGCAGTCCCGCCGCCCAGCTCGCGTACCGTGAAGGAGGTAGCTGTTTTCTCCGCCACGTAGAGGCCGTGGCAATCTCCCAATGGGGTGAGGAACACATGATAATCCTCACTTAAGTTGACCGTCTGGGCAAAGAGCAGTTCAATTTCCACCACGGCCTCGCCGTTCTTCAGGGACGCCGCGCCGAAGTCCTCGAACCAGTTTTCTGTGCTCTGAACGGTATAGAGACTCACTCTCTTGTCTCCTGCGTCTACTTCAGATTGGTATGTTGATGCTGTATGATTGCCATTCTCATCAACATACCATACCATATTACCTGCCCCATTGCGGATACGAAAATAGCCAGTACTGTTAGCATCGTGGTCTAAAAAAAGCTCGATATCATCGTGACTGTACAGGTATAGGTCACTAGAGCTACTACTCATATCACTATGAATGCTAGCTCCTGAACCTATGGGGTTGACGATCTCTATTCCTTGCTCACCGACCACGCGCAATGCGGGCAAGGCCGGATCGCTCCCCCCCACATCGTTGCCGTCATACGAGTTTACTACGTTGAGGATAGCTTTTGCTCCACTCGCCCCATGGATGACTGTACTCATCGTGGTGGAAATGTAAGCGCCGGGCATCAGTGTAAAGGCATAAGGTGCGCCATATAGACGCTGCCGAGGGGTTAAGGTTTCGGTATCAACTTCTACCTCCAGCCACAATGGTTGGGAAAGATCCTCCGTCCCTATCCCGGCTACAATGCTAGTGGGGCCCACCTCGGTATCAAAGAGGCCATCTTCCACCGTCAACGTCTTGGTTTCCTCATAAAGAGCCGTGCCGCCAGTATCGCTCTTGTAGAGCCTGAAGGTAAACGAGTAGTCGCCATTTAGGGGAGTTCCATTTTCGTCGGTCAGGCGGCCCTGGTAGGTGAACTGCGGATTGAGTCCACAACCGGCGCTGAGTAAAGCTATGGTCAACAGAACTGTCGCTAATCCAGCTACTGAGAGAATTTTGTGTTTCATCGTCGTCTCCTTTGCTAACTAGATCACATTTAACTGATTTCAACCAGTTGAGCTGCAAGTGCGCAGAAAGAAAGCTCACACAATGGCTAAAGCTATTTAGCTCTCAGTCCGGAACTACATAGATATAATAGCGTATGGCATGTTCCGTTTGGAGAAACTTTATGCCACACGCAATACACAACACAACCCAGACAGAGCTCCTCACTCATTTGAAACGCACTCATATGATTTTCGTGCATATACACCTCCTGGTAAGCTTGTAAAGTCACCTGGTCAACAATAGACGAGCCAGGGAAAATCTATTTTTTAGTATAAGGGGTTTGAGAACAGATGTCAACGTTGCAACTTGGTTAGATTGACAGCCGCCTCACTCCGTCTATACTAATCTAGCTGCACCATGATCATTTCGAGGTCGTTTTGTGAGAGCAACCCTATCTGCTCACCAAACTCTGGGCGTGGGGAGCGCTGATCTTGGCGCCGGCGGGGAATCTGAAAATCCCGTATCGTCACTCTGCTAAAAACGCAGTTGCAAATCTGATATTGTTGTATACAATAAGCAGGTATGAAAACCTACTCATAATTTTAACATCTTGACAACGATTTTTCCTATGGTAATCTTTTGTAATTCTGTGATTCCAAAATGGAGGAATAATTATGGTATCTCGATCTCGTGCTGAACGGATGGTGGGACGGTTACGCGATTTGCAAAGCAGTAGCCCCGATATTGAGGCGGCAGCTATCGTTAGTGTGGATGGCCTGCCGATCGCCTCATCGTTACCTCAAGGGGTAGAAGAAGATCGCGTCTCCGCTATGTCTGCAGCTATGCTCTCGTTGGGTGAACGCATCGCCAGTGAATTGGGCCGGGGCATGTTAGATGAAGTTTATGTCAGAGGTGAGAAAGGCTATGTCATTCTGCGGGCAATAGGGGAAGAAGCTGTTCTCACTGTATTGGCGCGCCAACAGGCAAAATTGGGTTTGCTCTTCTTGGATATGCGTCGTGCTGCTGAAGAATTCTCGGTTATCCTCTAAAGGAGGCTTCCATGGCTAGTATGCCTGAACCCAGTGGATTTTATTATCCAGATCGCTTCGCACTGATTCTCTTGAATGCAATAGAAGAAATCATGGGGCGCAATGGACTGAATGCTATTTTGAACATGGGTGGCTTGAGTGCCTGGATCGAAAATCCACCACCAGATGATATGAAGAAGTCCGAGTTTGATTTTGCCTACATGGCCGCCCTCAACGAGGCTCTGGAAGAGATGTACGGGCCGCGTGGTGGACGTGGTTTGCAACTACGGCTAGGGCGCGTACTCTTCGCCGAGGGGCTGGCTAATTTTGGGTCGTTGGTCGGTGCCAGTGATTTGGCGTTCAAAGTATTACCGCTCAAGATCAAGTTGAAGGCCGGGCTACCGGCGATCGCGCAAGTCTTCGATTCCTTGAGTGACCAGACCTCCTATGTTACGGACCCCGGTGGCGACCATTATCTCTATCATATCGCTCGCTGTTCCATGTGTTGGGAACGTACGTCAGATCGCCCGATATGTTTTATCGCTGCGGGTATCATTGAGGAAGCGTTACGTTGGATCAGCGGGGGCCATACATTCCGCGTTGATGAGATTACTTGTATTGCGATGGGCGATGAAGAGTGCAAATACGCTGTCTATAAGGAGCCTTTAGGTTAACGTTTAGCGCTCCTTGTTTAGTTCAAACTTTAAGGTTGGGAATCTATGCCCATTGATGCTGTTATGTCGGTTACGGGAGAAAAATCTCCCCATCATATTTTGATAGTGGAAGACAATCCCAGTACATCCGATATGTTGGTTTCATATTTTTCTTCGTTGAACTATGAAGTATCCTATGCTGCTTGGGGGCAAGATGCTCTCGCGTTTGCTTCAGAATCTCCACCCGATTTGATAATCTTGGATATTCACCTGCCAGACATTGATGGCTACGAGATTTGCACGCGCTTACGTGACCATCGGCGCACTAAGAATATCCCTATCATCTTTCTTACTGAGCGCAGTGAGCGCATGGATCGGCTGATGGGCTTGAATTTGGGAGCGGTGGATTATATCACCAAGCCCTTTGATGTGCAGGAATTGCGTTACCGAGTTCGCAATATCTTGAATCGCGAGGACATCAATATCTTATTGCACCCCATCACCGAGCTACCGATCTCTACGTTGGTAGAAGAAGAGATCAAGGAGATGCGGGAGACTGGCAATTTATGTTTGGTGGGTCTTAAGCTCCGCGGGTTGAAAGGATTTGGAGATTTTTACGGGTTCGTCACTCACGATGATGTGCTGCGAGCTGTATCTCTTATTCTCAAAAGTACCGTCGCGGAGGTCATGAAGGAAGCACCTTTTGTAGGCCAACTATCCGCCTACGAGTTTGTGATTGTTATTCCCAGTAATCAACATCATCTGGTGATAGGACGCTTACATCAACGTCTTAATGAGGCACTTTCTTTCTTTTACCCGCATCAGGATTGGGAGAATGGGACTTGCCGAGATGGCTCCCCCATTCCCAGATTGGTTTTCAATATGCAGCAGCTCTTGACCACCCAAATACCAACAGAGATAAGTATCACCACATTGCGAGAGGCTTTGTTTCATCAAAAAGAGGCGTAAATAGCGCGAATTGCGACAGGGTCAAGAGGGATTATCTCTTGACCCTGTTTTGTTGTCTTGATGAGAATTTGCCCTGGAAATTCTCTGTTATGATACTGACTGGAAAGGCGCAAAGGAGAGATCTTGTGAAGAACTATATGCGAAAACCGTGGGTGGTGATTCCCACCTATAACGAAGCTGGCAATGTAGAATCGTTGACTGACGCGCTCTTAGACCTGGAAATACCGGCGTTACAGTTGCTCTTTGTGGATGATGATTCGCCCGATGGTACGGGAGAGCTGTTGGAGGAGTTGACCCGTCGCTTCCCAGGGCAGGTGGAAGTGTTGCATCGCACTGGGCCGCGAGGGTTGGGACATGCTTACATCGACGGTTTCCGGCACGTTCTGGCTAAGGGAGCGACCGCGTTGGTGCAGATGGATTCTGATTTCTCCCATCAGCCTAAGGAGGTGCCGCATTTATTTGCCGCCCTGGAGACCGCCGACCTGGTTATCGGTTCACGGTACGTGGAAGGCGGCGGCATTGATCCCACTTGGGCGGTGCAGCGACGCGCACTCTCCTCTGGAGGCAATCTATACGCGCGGCTCATCTTGGGATTACATGCTGTCCGAGACGCTACCGCGGGCTTCCGCGCTTGGCAGCGTGAAACACTGTTGGGAATTGGATTGGAACGTATCCACTCCCAAGGCTACATTTTCCAGGTGGAGACGACCTACGTCACGTGCCGGCTGGGATACAAAATAGTGGAGATTCCCATTTTCTTCCCCGACCGGCAGGTGGGCGAGTCCAAAATGGATCTTAAAATCAAAGTTGAGGCGACCTTGCGCGTCTGGGACGTCTGGCGACGGCACCGCCGGCTAACGTTCCAAGATCGTCTCACGGAGTCTCCATGACGCAACGTTACAAAACCGATTTATTCTTGATACTGGTCCTCTTGTTACTCCCCCTCCTCCTTTTTGCTCCTGTCTCATTGGGAAATAAGACTTTACTCCCTGCTGACGCGCTCTACTCTTTTGAGCCATATCAATCCGCTCTCAAGATAGAGGAGCCGCAAAACCCGCTCTTGGCCGATCTGGTGCTGGAAAATTACGTCTGGCAACGTTTTATTGTGAAGAGTGTCCGCGCCGGGCAACTACCGCTCTGGGATCCATTCCTCTTCACCGGCCATCCCTTCCTGGCTAATGGGCAACATTCCGCACTCTACCCATTGAGTTTGATCTTTCACCTTTTCTCTCTACCACGCGCTTATGGCATATTCATCGCGTTCCAGCTGGGATTGGCCGGGATCTCAAGCTATCTTCTGGGCCGCACTATGCACGCCACTAAACTGGGCGCGTTCCTCGCGGGGATTACCTTCCAATTCAGCGGTTTTTTGGTTGTCTCGGTGGTGCATCCCATGATTGTGGCGGCGGCCGCGTGGTTGCCTCTGCAATTGGCTCTGGTAGAACTCACCATCAGACGCCGGTCATTCCTGCGCAATGAGCGGGCCATGCTCCCCTGGGCCGTGGTCGGAGCTATCAGCATTGGCCTCCAGATGCTGGCCGGACATGCCGAGATCACCTATTTTTCCCTCTTGGTGGTGGGAACGTTCGCTGCCTGGCGTCTGTTGCATGGCATTTTGACTA
>JAIOSN010000027.1 GCA_021107605.1 Anaerolineae bacterium
CAAGATAGTCTCCGCCTGGTCCCCGGCATGGTGTCCCACGGCGATGGTGTGCGCGTCTTCCTCACGCGCCACGCGGGCCAGAAACGCATACCGGACGCGGCGGGCGGCTTCCTCTAGCGCCAACCGCTCTTCCCGTGCAATTGCCGGCAGATCAACGTGCTCCACGGTATAGGGCAATTCCCATTTTTCAGCCAGAGAGATGACAAACTGAGCGTCGGCATCAGCGTCGGCCCCGCGCAGGCCGTGATGTAGATGCGCGACGTGGAGTCGGAGCGCCCGGCGTCCCGTGAGCCGCCGGAGGATATCCAGCAGGGCTACCGAGTCCGGGCCGCCAGAGACTCCCACGACGACGGTTTCACCAGGCAAGATAAGCTGGTGCCGGTTAAGATAAGATTTGACTTGCGATAAAGTATCCATAGCGAAAGAACGAGAAAGCGAGTGAGCGATAAAGCGATAAAGCGATAAAGCGATCTTACCACAGAGACGCAGAGGGCACTGAGAAAAGAAAATTTAAGTTCATAATCCCTGCGCTCTCTGTGTCCCGTAACGAAATGCAGCAAAGTTATCTCTCCACCAAGACACAAAGGCGCTAAGAAAAAATTAAGTTTCAAATCTTTGCGCTCTCTGTGCCTCCGTGGTAAAATTCTTGTTTTTTCAGTAGCTGCAAGTTTGCGTTGTTTACTCTACAGAGACGGTAGTACCGCAATATTCACAGGTGACCTGGTGCATACCCTGGTAGAAGGTCGGAAGTGGGGCGTCGCAGTTGGGACATTCGGTCGGTATCGAGGCGGGTTCCGGCGCAGATGATACTTCTGAGGTGCTCTCTCCGGTGACGACCATTTCTTCCGGTCTGGACAATCCGCCATCACGGGCGCGTTGTAGCAATCTCCGCCACTCCTCGTTGGTGCCTTCCTTGAGGTTGATAGTGATCTCCGGCGGGCCTTCGCCGCCCTCCAACCGCAGAACGAGCAATTCCTTATTGCGGCGCATGAACCGTTTCTGATCCTCCATTTCCAGAACTTCTACACCGCCCACCGGCGCGTGCCAGAGCAGCTCCTGCACCATCTTCTTCTCGGTGGTGACAAAGAGGAATTTCTTGGTGGCGACTTCCTGCCGCTGCTCGAAGATCAAACGGCTGTCGGTGAGAAAGAGTAATCCCTCGATTGGCTCATTGCCCTTTGGTTGCCAGTCGGCTTTGCTGACTCGATAACCGTGTTCATCAGGATAAAGGCGGAAAGAGGCGCCATCCAGCAACTCCAGCAGGGAGTGTGCTCTAGCTATTTCTGCGTGCAGTTGGCTAATCTCTTTTGCTGTCTGGTCATAAGTCCCCTCTACTCGACGTTGAGCATCACGGGCACGGCGTTCCAGGGCATTTACGCCATTATCAGCGCTATCCACGAGAGAATAATTGCGCGCGGCGCGCTCTACCGCGTCTTCAACCGTGCGCAGTGTCGATTCCAGGGTGCGACGCTCGCGGCGCAACAACGTCTGGGCTTCTTGGTGACGTTCATCCCACTGAGATTGCAAATCTGAGACCTGTGTTTCCCACGCCGGCTCGAAAATATATCCCCGTGAGCGCAGCTCGTGTACCTGATTATCTAGTCCACTGACCGTGTTGGTCAAATCTCCCATCCGATCACTGACGACAGCGAGGGCAATGAGTGGAACGACCCGTTCAAAGCTATAACGTAAGGAAGAGATAGCTGCTTCGCGGTCAGCGTGCGTGGAGGTAGAGCTAGCGCTACTCTGGGAGCGGGTAGCAGAATATGATGAGGAGGAACGTGATCGGGGCGCGGTACGCGGCTGGGAGGATGAGGATTTACTCCGTCCCTTACCCGATGTACGCGCGGGGGAAGAGGATTCGCTTCGTCCCCTACCAGGTGTACGTGATTTGGAGGAGGATTCGCTCCGTCCCTTACTCGGTGTACGCGATTTGGAGGAGGATTCGCTCCGTCCTTTGCTCGGTGTACGTGAGCGAGAGGAAGTACGCGGTTTGCTCTTTGAGGTAGAGCTACGACTTTTCTTGCTAGTGCGTGATTTACCCTTAGTAGAACTTTTCACTGCCATGGTGGTTGCCTCCTTGATTAGTCAGTTAGCCAATTAGTCGATAGCCAATTAGTCGATAGCCAGTTAGTCAATAGTCAATCGCTCTCCGCACCTCCCATACCTAGACGCAGGTAGGCCGCGATGAACTCGTCTAAGTCGCCATCTAGCACGCCATCCACGTTGCCGGTTTCATGATCGGTACGGTGATCTTTGACCATCCGGTAGGGGTGCAAGACGTAGGAGCGGATCTGGTTACCCCAGCCCATATCGGGGTGCTCTCCTTTAAGTGTGTCGATTTTGGCGCGGCGTTCCTCCTCTGCCCGTTGAATAAGGCGGGCTTTGATGATCCGGAGGGCGGTCTCGCGGTTCTGGGACTGTGAGCGTTCATTCTGGCACTGCACGACGATATCGGTCGGAACGTGGCGAATACGGACCGCGGTCTCGTTTTTTTGCATGTGCTGCCCGCCGGCCGAGGAGGCGCAAAAGGTGTCAATCTCCAGCTCGTCGGGTTTGATATCCACCTGCACTTCTCTGCCCAGGTCGGGCCAGGCTTCTATGAGAGCAAAGGAGGTATGCCGGCGATGGGCAGAATCGAAAGGCGAGAGACGCACCAAGCGATGTACCCCGCGTTCAGCGCGGAGATAGCCGTAGGCATATTTGCCGCTCACCGCGACGGTGGCGCTCTTCAGACCGGCCTCGTCGCCGGGCATGGAGTCCAAGAGCACGGTGTTAAAGCCGCTCTGTTTAGCCCAACGAAGGTACATGCGCAGGAGCATCGCGGCCCAATCCTGGGCATCGGTGCCGCCGGCGCCCGCGTGGATGGCGAAGATGGCAGCGCCACGGTCATACTCGCCGGAGAGCATCAGGTGGAACTCAGCCTGACCTAGTTCTTGCTCCAACTCAGCAGTTTCTGCCTCCAATTCTGGCAGCAAATCCGCATCAGCGATCAACAGTAATTCTTGCGCGTCCTCAACCCCTTGCCGGAGCGTTAACCAATAATCCACCTCCTCCTGTAACGCGGAGAGACGCTGCATCAGCACGCGGGCGGAGTTCGGATCGTCCCACAACTCCGGATCCCCGGATTTTTGTCTCAAGGTCGCTAGTTCTGCACGCTTGCCGGGTATGTCGAGCCGTTCCCAGACAGTCTCCACGCGAGAAATCAGCGTGTCCAATCGTGTTTCTAATTCACTCATTCTTCCCCCAATAAGCCCTGGATGAAAGCATCCTTATCAAACGGCGCGAAATCCTCTTTACGCTCACCAGTTCCCACAAAACGGATGGGCAACTCCAGCTGCGCACTGATGGAGAGCACCATGCCGCCCTTCGCGCTGCCATCCAATTTAGCCAGCACGATGCCGGAAACATCCACCGCCGCCAAGAAATGTTTGGCCTGTGAGAGGCCATTCTGACCAGTGGTGGCGTCCAAGACCAGCAAAGTCTCGTGCGGTCCCCAGGCCACCCGTCTGGAGACGATATGGCGGATCTTCTTCATCTCCTCCATCAAGTTATGCTGGGTATGCAAACGCCCGGCGGTGTCGATGATGAGCGTGTCCATGCCTCTGGATTTGGCAATCTGGATGGCGTCGTAAACTACCGCGCCTGGATCGCCGCCGGTCTCA
>JAIOSN010000254.1 GCA_021107605.1 Anaerolineae bacterium
GAGCAACATCTCGCCCGCGACCACCAGACAATGCTCGCGGAAATCCCTGGGGCCGCCACCCTGCAACGTCTGGATAGCCTCGCACACCTCCAGCGCGTTCCCTATCGCGCAACCGAGCGGCTGGTTCATATCGGAGATCAACGCCGTCACCTCGCGCCCCACCTCCTGCCCAATGTGTACCATCTTCTCAGCCAGAACTTGAGCGTCTTCTAGGGTCTTCATAAAAGCCCCGGAACCAACTTTCACGTCCAACACGATCGCATCGGCACCGGAGGCGATCTTTTTGCTCATAATGGAGCTCACGATGAGCGGCAAGCTGGGCACAGTCCCGGTCACATCACGGAGAGCGTAGAGCTTCCCATCCGCGGGGGCCAGATTAGCCGATTGCCCGGAGATCACCAGGCCGATCTCACGCAGCTGCTCCTTGAACTCGGTCACGCTCAAGTCAACGCGAAAACCGGGGATAGCTTCCAGCTTATCCACCGTCCCACCGGAGAAGCCCAGGCCGCGTCCCGACATCTTGCCCACCGGTAAACCGGCGGCCGCCACCATCGGGCCGATCACCAAGCTAACTTTGTCCCCCACACCGCCGGTAGAATGTTTATCTACCACCAGCGGCGCCACATCCTTGAGATCCAGGGACTCGCCTGAGTGGGCCATCGCCAACGTGAGATCACGGGTCTCGCGAGCTACCATCCCGCGTAGCAAAATAGCCATAAGCAACGCCGAAGCTTGGTAATCGGGTATCGCGCCCTGGGTATATCCGGTAATAAAAAATTGAATCTCCTCAGTAGTTAAGGACATACCATCGCGCTTTTTTTCAATGATCTCTACCATCAACATCAGCGTATAACCTCCTCAGTGGAAAATAATGTGGGTGCGCTTTACTGTAGCTAAGCGTATTGCATGTTCCGTTCAGAGAAGATTTACGCAACCCAGACAGAGCTCGCCACTCATTTGAAATGCACCCAAATAATGCAATATATTCTACCCCTACTTAAAGGAGAAACAAACCGAGTCGCTTTGTCAGGCGTAAAACGAGTAGGCTCAGTAAGTAAAAAAACGCCCCAAGTACCCCGCCGGGCAGGCTACGCGCTCCTCGGGGACGGCTTCAGGGACAGTTTGGGGCTCCCCGCCCCCGGGGACGGGGAGCCTTAAGCGGAAGTGATCTGTCGTGGCAGTTGACAATCTATCTGTGGCAGCGATAATATCCTCATTATGCAAAAAACTAATCGCCCAAAGATATCTTTCGAGAAACCGCCCATAGGAGTAAATACGCCAGAGGACTTGAGGGAGCTGGCCGGCCAGCTGCTCCAAGCGCCGCAGATCGCCGTGGACACGGAATCCAACAGCCTCCATGCTTATCAGGAAAAAGTCTGTCTGCTCCAGTTCAGCCTTCCCGACAACGATTACCTCGTTGACCCTCTGGCCCTAGATAATCTGGACGCGCTGGCCCCGGTCTTCGCTTCCCCCACAGTGGAAAAGATCTTTCACGCCGCCGACTACGATCTCATCGTGCTCCAACGCGATTACGGGATCCAGTGCCGCCAGCTCTTCGATACCATGTGGGGCGGTCGCATCTTAGGTTGGGAGCATGTGGGGCTAGGCAGTCTTTTGGAGGAGCATTTCAAGATCCACGCTGACAAAAAATTCCAGCGCTACGATTGGGGACGACGGCCAGTCTCTTCCAAAGCCATCACCTACGCACGGATGGATACTCACTATCTGCTCAAGCTGCGGGAGATAGAGCTGGCCGAATTAAAAGAGATGGGTCGCTGGGCAGAGGCGCAAGAGATATTTCACTATCTGGCTAACAACGTGCAAGCACCTACACCTCACTCGCCAGAAACCAATTTCTGGCGGCTCAAAGGAGTGCATGACCTCAACATTCACGAGAAGCGGATGCTCTACCGCCTCCATCTCTGGCGCGAAAAGAAAGCCAAGCAGTTGGACCGCCCCCCCTTCAAGGTAATTGGACGCAAATATCTGATCGCTCTGGCCCAGATGCACGCATGTAGCGAGAAAGGTCTACAAGCAGCTGGTCTGACCGAATATCAAACCCGCCGCTTCGGCCCGGAGATCTTGCGTGCCCTCCGCCAAGGCCCCCAGGAATTACCCCCCTATCCGCCGGAAGAGCCACGTCCCCCCCAGCAAGTGATAGATCGCTATCAAACTCTACATGACTGGCGCAAGGAAATGGGGAATAGGCGCCGCGTCGCTTCTGACGTTATCCTGCCCAACGCTACTCTCTGGGATTTGGCCCGGCGTCCACCCAAAACTCTGGAAGCCCTACTCGCTGTTCCCGGTATTGGTCCCTGGCGTCAAGAGCATTACGGCCCCGATCTACTGTCCTTGCTAGCTCCAGTAGACTCTTTCTTTACCTCACGCCACTGAATATCCCCCAGCCGATGAGGAGAGCTAACGCCGGTTTCCTCAGTTGCTGAGATTCCATCCCCCAGCCCACTAAAAAAGCGCCGCCAGAAGCGTGGAATATGTCGCTTGGCAGCCAACCGCACGATTCCCATCCTCCCACCCGAAAAAAATAACTCCACGTGCGAATTGCTTTTGCATCCTGCCAGAGTGAGAGTAAAATAATACTCTCTATTTGCTCTGGTCAGCAGTAAATCAACCAATTGCTTGTATCAGAAAAACTAAAGGAGAACGTATTCATGGCCAATCTATGGCACGACCTACCACCAGGCCCAGGAAATGTCCCAGAAGTGATCTACGTGGTCATTGAGATACCCAAACGCTCACGCAATAAGTTTGAGTACAATAAAGCCGGTTTCATCGAGTTAGACCGCGTGCTCTACTCATCCCTGCACTACCCCGGCGATTACGGTTTTATCCCCCGCACTTATTATGACGACGGCGACCCGCTGGATGTGCTGGTGATGACCGATGAGCCTACTTTCCCTGGCTGCGTTATTGAGGCGCGTCCGCTGGGCATTTTTCGCATGTTGGATGGAGAATTGCACGACGATAAGATCCTGGCCGTGCCGGCTACCGATCCGCTCTTCAATGAATACAAGAGTCTCGAAGATATCCCCCCTCATTTTCTCCAAGAGGTCTCACATTTCTTCTCGGTCTATAAAGACTTGCAGCATATTAGAGTCGAGGCCCTGAATTGGGAAGGCTGCGAGGTCGCGCTTGAGGAGATCGAACGGTCGCTCTCTCTTTACGCTAAATACCTCCGCAACAGCCGCCAATGATCATCGGAGTTTGCGTTATTGCTCTTTATCTACCTGGCGTAGCTTCATCAAAAGAAAAACGTCGCTGGTTAAAGCCCCTGATCGCTAAACTAAGCCAGCAGTTCCAACTTGCGACCGCGGAGATAGACCATCACGATACCTGGCAATCCTCGCGCATCGCCATCGTGACAGTGGCTAATGATACCAAACACGTCTACTCTGTGCTGGAACACGCCGTTCACTGGATAGAGGACGAATATCGCGGCGTCCAACTGATTGACTGGCAACTTGAACTACGTTAAAAACATCCACGGGCTGCTGAGTGCGCGATTGCCCCTGGCGGAGTAACATAGAGCCTCATGACTGTAGTCGATGAAATCAAAGCACGCTTAGACCTGGCAGAAGTTGTCGGGCGAGTCGTGCAGCTAAATAAAGCCGGGCGCAACTTCAAGGGCCTCTGCCCCTTCCATAGCGAAAAAACCCCCTCCTTTTTCGTCTTCCCGGACAGTCAAAATTGGCATTGTTTTGGCTGCGGGAAAGGAGGAGATGTTTTCAGTTTCGTGATGGAGTACGAGGGCGGGACCTTTCGTACCGCCCTGGAGGAGTTGGGCCGTCAAGCAGGAGTTGAAGTTCAAAAGCGCACTCCGGCCCAGATCCAGGCCACCCAAGAAAATGACCGCCTGCGAGCGGCTTTAGAAGCTGCTGCTGCCTATTATCACACCCTCTTGCGCAGCGCCCCGCAGGCCCGGCAGGCCCGCGCGTATCTGAAGCAACGCGGTTTCGCCGTGGAGACCATCAAGCGGTTCCGGCTAGGTTATAGCTTGAACTCCTGGGACGCTATGCGCGCCGCGCTGCGCGGCCAGGGATTCAACATTGATGATCTAGTAAAGGCCGGCTTGCTGGTTCAAAAAGAGCAGGGCAAGACCTACGACCGCTTTCGAGACCGCATTATGATCCCGATTCGCGACCACCGGGGCCGGGTAATTGCTTTCGGCGCGCGCGTGCTCAATCCAGCGGATCAACCCA
>JAIOSN010000151.1 GCA_021107605.1 Anaerolineae bacterium
CTCACGAGGTTCTTCCCCAGCAAAGGGTTTCCAGTATCCCATGGCCATCCAGAACACAACAATATCCGGTCGCCAGGTTTCAATTTCAGGTAGGATGTCTTCTATCAACGTGTTAGGAAAGTCTGGACTCCATCCCATGTCTTTGACTTCGAAATCCACTAGTTCAAAGGGTTTCGTGACGATGAGAGGCCCACAGTCAGTATACTCTAGCCAATATAGCTTCTTGTTTTTTTTCACTTTTTGCCTCCTGCAAAGTTCACCGTCGATACACACTGATAGATACAGGGTTCCATCTGTCAGTGACCTCACGGAGAGTCTTGACAGTAAACTCACCGTATCTTGCCTTGTCAAAGGGTAGTACCGGTGGCTTTCTTCGTCCCACTCCTTGCCGGTGAGCAAGTAATGATTGTGCGGGTCGGTCCAATTGCTGCTGTCCTCTGGGTGGCCGTTGTCATCAATGATTCCGGCCACGGCAATCAGTCTCTCTTCGCTGATTTAAGGCGAGCTGGCACCCCATACGCGAGGCTTCCGGGTGGCAGGTCGTGCGTTACCACGGAACCGGCGCCGATTGTGGCTCCCGCTCCAATTTTGACCGGCGCGACTAACATGCTGCCGGAGCCGATGAAGGCTCCTTCGCCAATCTCGGTGGGGTGTTTGTGTTCGCCATCGTAATTGCAGGTGATCGTTCCCGCCCCGATATTGGCATTGGCGGCGACTGTGGTATCTCCCAGATAGCTGAAGTGTCCCATCTTCGCGCCTGGCCCCAAGGTGCTCTGCTTCATCTCGCCGAAATTCCCCATGTGCGCGCCGTGACAGAGCCGCGCGCCTCGGCGCAGATGCCCGAATGGCCCGATGTCGCTCTCATCTTCCATTACCGCGTGTTCCAGTACAGATGCCGTGACCCGGCAGCGATTGCCGATGGTGCAGCTGTCAATGATGCTGTTCGGCCCGAGCTCGTTTTCCATACCGATGGTGGTCTTGCCGCGCAGGTGGGTGTGGGGATGGATAACTGTATCGCGCCCGATAGTGACGGTGGGCGCAATGTAAGTGGTGGCTGGATCGACAAGCGTAACGCCGGCCAACATCCACCGCTCGTTGCTGCGCTGGCGCAGCAACCTCTCCGCGCGGCTCAAATCCACGCGCGTATGGATCCGCAACCCTTCGCGCTCATCTTCTAGCGTGACCAGCGTCGCTTTCTGGGCCGCTAAGCCCGCGGCTAGGCTCTCCCCGCCGGCCGGCAGAGCTTGGAAGCGCGTAGCGGTCAGCAGATGGGCGACGTAGCCTTCTCCGCTGACCAGGTTGATAGCGGACACTTCGCTCTGCTCGTAGTTGGTCAGGAGCGCGCGCACGGTGGCAGCTCGGAGGAGGGGGGCGTCGCCGTAAAGGAGCAGTACCGTTTCCCCCGCCGGGAGCGCGTTTTTCCAGCGCACGCAGCGCGCTCGACCCTCAGCCCAGGTCTGCAGCGGGGATGCGGTCGCCGCGCTGACTAAGAGCAGTGGCTGTGTCCCGCTCAAGTCGGTGGCCAATTGCCAGGGGTAGTAGATTAGTGGCTCTCCACCCAGGGGATGCAGATATTTGGAGCTGTTTGAGTTAAAAGCGTTGCTCTCCGCGCTGGCTAGGATAATGATAGCAATGGACATTAGTTCCTCCGGGTATTTGTCTCGGTCACTTTTTTCATATAGTGATGCTACTGGCTGGCAAGAATTTTCGTTTGGGCAGCTTCATTTTATGCGCACCAGAGACGATTATAGCAGGGGAATGACCTTATCAAAACTCCCTATTCTGAATTATTGACAATCTTATTGGGTATGTTAGAATGGCGCAAGTTTACAAGGCATTATACTCCTACAAGAAGTAATCTGTTTCGTAGGAAGTGATGAGGAGTTGGACGTGGAAGAAGTTAAAGAGACCGTTATAGAATCAATTTCAATGGAAGATTTGTCATCAGAGGAATTGGACTTTGATGAGTTGCAACCAGGACAGCTGCGCGAAGGTGTAGTACTGGCGGCTAGCGATGATGGTTTACTGGTTGATATCGGTGGGAAGTTGGACGGCTTTGTTCCCATTGCTGATCTGAAAGGGCTGTCGGAGGAGCAGACGGCAGAGCTTACCAGTGAAGGGCAGACGATCCAGGTACTAGTGACCAAGACCCGCGATAGAAATGGTAATGTGGAGCTCTCAGTTTCTCAAGCCCTGGGGCTAGAGGATTGGATAAAGGCTGAACGGCTGAAAGAATCTGAAGAAGTCTATGAGGCTGCGATCACCACTTCAAATCGTGGTGGTCTGTTGGTAGAATTTGGGCAGCTGCAAGGATTTGTACCCATGTCCCAGTTGATAGGGTTCTCGCGCATTCGGAGCGCCGATAAGCGCTACCTCCGTCTCCATGCGATGATCGGTAAGCCGATTATGCTCAAGGTGATTGAGGTGAATCGTGAGCGTAACCGTTTGATCTTCTCTCAGCGCGCGGCGGCGAAAGAGTGGCGCACGAAGCGTCGGGGGCGGCTCCTGGTAGAGCTGGAACCGGGGCAAGTTCGCACTGGTCGCTTGAGTCAGATCACTGAGTTTGGTCTCTTCGTCAACCTGGGTGGAATTGATGGCTTGGTACATGTTTCGGAGCTCTCGTGGGGACGTATTGAGAACCCGGCTGAAATTTATACCGTCGGACAGAAAGTCAAGGTGCAGGTCTTGAATGTGGATGTTGATCGCCAGCGCATTGGATTGAGCATTAAGGCGTTGTTGGATGATCCGTGGGATTCTGTGATTGAGCGGTACTCTGAAGGTGATCTGGCCAAAGGTATAATCAGCCAAGTGGTGGATTTTGGTATCTTTGTGGAATTGGAGCCGGGGATTGAGGGGTTGCTGCATAATACCGAGCTGGTCTCCACCGACCAGCGAGAAGAGTTGGCTGCGGGCAAAGAGATTTTGGTGAAGATTATTCGCATTGAGTCGCAGCGCCGGCGTATCGGTTTGAGCGTGAAGCAAGTGCAGCTCCATGAGTGGGAGGAGTGGCATACGGGTGAGGCTGAGTAGCGGTTAGCACTGCCATAAATTTTTACGCCGGCCTGGTTATCCAGGCCGGCGTTTTTTTGTCTGGGGCAAGACCTCCGAGGTTTAGTTTTCCAATCCAAACTTGTGGCCTAAACCTCGGAGGTCTGTAGCTACCCCGATTTTTTGAGCAGATACGAATAAATCAATTACAAGCCCAGGGTTTCTTTGAGACGTTCGACAAAGCCTTGTTTTTCCTCGACGACGATTTCGGTGCCCAGGGTACTGGCTAATTCCCCCAAAAGTTGCCGCTGCACATCTGTTATCTGTTGCGGGGTGGCTACCTGGATGACTATCAGCTGGTTGCCTCGACCACCGCTCCGCAGACGGGGCAGTCCCAGTCCCCGCATCCGCAGCACGGTGTTGGATTGTATCCCGGCGGGGATGGGAAGTTCGCGTTCTCCATCTAAGGTGGGCACCTTGATGGTGGTTCCCAGGGCGGCTTGGGCGATATTGATCTTCATCTCCAGCAGAATGTCATTATCTTGACGCTTAAAATAGGCGTGTGGTTTGATATGCACGTTGACATAGAGGTTGCCGGCCGGTCCGCCACGCTCGCCTGGTTCCCCTTCGCCAGTGAGCCGGATGCTCATGCCCCCAGCGATGCCGGCGGGGATGCGGATACTCATACGTTTGCGCTGGTAGATTTGACCCTCGCCATCGCAGTTCTGGCAAGGGGTGTGGATGATGTTCCCTTTGCCACCGCAGCGCGGGCAGGTGACGATGTTGACGAAAGACCCTAAAAAAGTCTGTTGGGCTTGGCGTACCTGACCGGTCCCGTTGCATTGGGGACAGCGTTCCGGTTGCGTGCCCGGTTCTGCACCGGTGCCGTGGCAGGTCTGGCAGCTCTCCAGGCGTTGGATGACGATTTCCTTCTCGACGCCAAAGGCGGCCTCTTAGAAAGTGATGGTCAGTTTGGAGCGGATATCACGCCCGCGACGTGGCCCCGAACGTCCAGAAGAGCCGAATCCAAAGCCGCCTAAGTTGCTGAATACTTCGGAGAAGATATCGAACGGATCATGGAAGCCTTCAAAGCCCCCCATGCCCGGTTTCACAGTGCCGAAACGATCATACATAGAGCGTTTTTGCGGGTCAGAGAGGACCTCGTAAGCGGCGTTGAGCTCTTTGAATTTCTCCTCGGCATCTGGTTCCTGGCTAACGTCGGGATGGTACTTGCGGGCCAGTTTCCGGTAAGCCTGTTTTACCTCATCTTGTGAAGCGTCTTTGGAGACACCTAGTACGCCATAGTAATTGTTATCAGCCATAACTACTCTGCTAGCTCCTCTGCTTGATTAATGTCTGTGGTGTCCATCTCAATTATCTCTTCCGGCTCTGGTATCTCTTCTGGCTCTGGGGACAGGGCGACCACCACTTTAGCAGGACGTAAAACCCGCTCATCTTGTAGGTACCCGCGTTGGACTACGGAGATGATCTGATCTGCTGCAAAGCCTTCAAATACCTGTGCGTGGATAGCTTCGTGATAGTGCGGATCAAATTCGTGGCCCGGTTCCACCTCAATGGGTTTAACTTGCTCTATCTCCAGCAGATTGTGTAACTTCTGCCGGATTAATTGAATGCCGTCTAGCCACTGCTTCTCCTCAATCTCGGCGGGGATACCGGCAAAAGCGCGGTCAAAGTCATCTACTAAGGGGAGCAGCCGGAGCAAGAGAGCGGCGTTGGCCATGGCGCGCCAGCGAAGTTTCTCGGCCTCGGTGCGTTTCCGGTAATTTTCAAATGAGGCTTGAGTGCGCCGCCAGCTCTCAATGTTCTTAACTGCTTGGGCTTCCAGCTCAGTGATGATGGTCGCTAGCGCTGCGCTCTCTGTTTGCTCTGCGTTAAGTATTTCTTCCTCTGCTGCTTCGGCAGCGATTACTTCTGGAGTTTCCGGTTCTATCTCTTCTGCAGAGTTAGCTATTTCTGCTGTGGCAGCGGTATCCAGCTCTTTCTCTGTGGTTAGTTCCGCTACTTCTCTTTCCTGTTCATTTTTACTCATGGGTGATCGATCCTTAGCTATTAGTTGTTGGTCATTAGTCCACGGGGTTAATTTTTCGCGTGGGTGTGAAATCTTCTTCTGTGGGCCGGTACATATCATAGACCAGCTCGTTAAGTACGCTGGCGACAAAACGGACTACGGAGATAGTCCGTCCGTAAGACATGCGGATAGGCCCTAGGATGCCCAGAGCGCCGGTAGCATAATTGGCGACGCCATAACGGGTCAATACCAGGCTGCAAGTGTGCAGGGCATCCCATTTGCTCTCGCCACCGATGATGACGCGGATGCTGTCAAAACCGTTCAGGGGACTGAGCGCCTCGGAGATGATGGCGCGCAGTTGGTTATCTTCCTCAATCACGCGGATCAGTTGAGCCGAAGTCCCTTTCCCGGATGCAAATTCCGGCTCTTGCAGTAACCGAGGGAGGCCATGATGATATATATCGTTGGAGGGCATACTAGCTATCTTTTCCATTAGGGAGATGACGACGCGGAGAATACCGGTCTCCAGAACAGAAACTTTAGCTAGCTGTTGTGTTATCTCTTGGGCCGAAAACCCTTTACAGAGCTGGTTCAGGTGCTTCGCGGTCTCACTGAGCATGATCTGATCCATGGGGTGCGGGAGCGCGAGCATCTGTTGCTCCACGGTGCCGCCGTGCAGGACCAGGATGAGCAATATCGCGCGGCCGTGAGTGTTGATAAGTTCCAGATGTTTGTACCGTGCCTGGTTGGCGTGTGGGGAGGTGATGATGGCGGCTCCTTGTGTGGTGTGGGCTAATACCGAGGCGGCCAGCGGCATCCACTCTTTGATATTATCCCGCGCTTGATAGAATTGGTGTGCAATCGTGCGCTGTTCCATTGGAGAGAGGGATTGATCTTCCATGAGCCGTTCCACAAAGTAGCGGAAGCCCTTTTCGGTGGGAATGCGGCCGGCCGAGAGGTGCGGTTGCGTTAAATAGCCTAGCTCTTCCAGCTTGGACATCTCGTTGCGTACGGTCGCTGAACTGACGCCAATCTCATAATTTTCCACCAGCACGCGCGAGGAGACCGTGCTGGCCGTCCGGACGTGTTCGCGCACTATGAGTTTGAGTAATGTCGTCTGTCTGTTGGTTAATTCAACACTTTCCATAATTCAAGTGGTACTGCTGATAGGTAAATTAGCACTCCTATGCTTCGATTGCTAAGCAACTATACCATAGAGAAGGTCTCTGTCAAAATTGGGACTTAGAGCCAATGTCATTAAGATAAGACCTCCGAGGTCTCTGGTAGCGCTGCCTAGCTGCAAACAACGTCGCATTTGCGGTAAATTCCTTTTGGGCTAGGGTCGCAGCAGACCTCTGAGGTCTAGTCAGTGGCTTAACTCATTGGGCCTTAGAGCAGAAAGGAGAAGCCCTCCGACTTATAAGTCGGAGGGCTTGCTTTTGTTGCGTTACTGCCCGATCGTCAATAACTGACCGTCGCTGCGCCCGAAGACCTCCGGGAAGTAGAACTCCTTTGCGACCGTGGGTAGGACGTGGTAATCACCCGGTAACGTGGCGCGGAAGGTGTAGCTGTACTCGTAAGTTCCTGAACCGAGGACATCGGTGAAGAGGACGATCTTCTCGTCGCGCAGCTCGCTGCGGCTGTACCACCGCCACCACCACCAATAGCGCGAATCTTGACGGCGCAAGGTCGGGTCCATGGCCAGCAGGCTCGTTGTCGCCAATCCCGTATCAATGGCCTCGCCGCCTGCCGGGAGCGGGTCCTCCACCACCACGTAGTAGCGGTCGTGGGGCGTGATGATCGTCAGATCAACGCGGATCACATCACCGAGCTTGATCTCACGTACCTCCGGGCAGGCGGTGATGCGCCCGCCCTGGGACAGCTGCTCTTCTGCGCAGGCGGCGTCGGTGTAGCGCCGTTGGATGTTAAAGCCTCGGTCGACAGGCTCCAGCGACTCCACGGGCCGGTAGACCTCCAGGTGTGCGGTGTAGTAGAGACGACCCGGCCCCTCGGTGCGGGCCACGGCTAAGGCGTTGGTCGCGTCAACCAGTAGATCGGCCACTGCGATCTTGACGGTGGTACTTTCCTGGACCGTTTCGCGGGAGACGCTGACCTCGGCCAGTTGCGCGTCGTTGAGGTAGAGCGCGAAGTCGTAGTTGGCGTCCAGCTCGCCCGTCTCCACCATCCAATCGGTGAGGGCGATGAGGGACCAGGCTGTCTCCTGCGTCGTCTCCCAGATACCGGCGTTGCGGGCCACCATCAGCCAGCGTACTACATTGGGATTGAGCGCGTTGTCGGGATCAAGTTTGGTGAGCGTATTGAGCACGATGGCGGTGGAGCGCGTGTCGGTGTTCATGGCCCACCAGTCGTGGAGTTCTTCTTCCCAGTGGGCGCCGGTGGCGCTGAGGATGGCGGCGTTGTTCAGGTCGGAGAGCAGCGTCTTCAGCCGGGCATCGTTGGCGTCGCGGAGCCAGAGTGCCTGGACTAGATAGGCCCGTGCGTAGTGGCTGAGCTTATCGCGGTGTTCGTAGAGGTTGTCGATGATCTTTACGGGTGACTCGCCGGCCTCCGCCAGCACGTAGAGCAGCCACGCCTGGTGATTGGCCGTGCGCGTGTTCTCGTAAGTGTCCACCGCCTGGATCTGGTTTTGCAGATAGGTAATGCTTTTGGAGAAGACATCGGCATCTACTGCCACGTCCAACTGGCGTGCCTTGACCAGGGCGAAGACGACGTAGCCGCTGATGTAAGAATTGCTCTGCCACTCGGTGGTGCGGTGCCACCACCCCCAGCCGCCATCGGGATTTTGTTCCCGATAGAGCTTCTCCAGTCCCTCTTCGACTAGTCCCGGTAGTTGTTTGGACAGCTCGGGGTTATCGATGTTTAGGGATTGCAGAGCGCGGTAGGTGAGCAAGTTGGGCAGGAAGCGGCTGACCGTCTGCTCGGTACACTCGTACTCAAAGTGTTTCAGGTAGCGCAGGCCGTCGCGCATCCCGGCCGCTAGGCTGGGATTGAGCTGCACGGTGAGCTGGCCGCGTCGCGTGTCCACATCGGGCGGCAGCGCGATGGCCTCGGCGACGGCGCCGCCCTCGGTCAGCTGGCCCGCCGTACCGACGATGTCGGGCGCGGTGTAGCGCAGCACCCGCAGCGACCCCTCGGGCCCGGTGGTGAGACGTGGTTTGCTGGCATCGGTGTGCTCGCCGGATGTCGCGCTGAAGATTAGCTGAGCCTGCTCCACATCGGCCACTGTTACCCACCAGGTGACCTTTTGCTCGCTGCGGGCTGGGATCGTGATGCTCTGCTCGCCCGGCGTCTCCTCCGCCAGCGTTGTACCTTCTGCGCTCAAGCGGACGGATACCTTCAGCTCCTCGTCGGTGTTGTTGCTCACGTTAGCCGCCAGTTGCGCGCGGTCATCAACCACGAAGAAGCGCGGCGCGACGGGGCGCACCAGCAACGGCTTGGTGGCGACAATATCGCGTGTTGCCTCGCCTACCACCGTTTCGGCGGTGAGGCCGACGGCGCGGGCCGTCCACGTGGTGAGGTTGTCGGGCAACGTGACAGTGACCTGCGCCTGCCCGTCCGCGTTGGTGACCAGCACCGGCTCCCAGGCGGCGGTATCCGCGAATTCCTCACGGATTTCCACGCCGGCGGGGGGCGCGACGCCAGCGGATTTTTCCCAATCTGGAGCAGGTGTGGATTCGGCAGTAGGCATC
>JAIOSN010000045.1 GCA_021107605.1 Anaerolineae bacterium
ATTCCAACGTCTGCAACTCCGGACTGGGTTGTACGACGCTCTCTGATTGGCCGGCCGGGGGAGTGGGCGCCACTGTCGCGACCGGGGTAGATCCTGCTGGCAACGTCTGCAACGCCACACATCCTAAAGAGCCACCAAGCAACGTTACAATGATCAATACTAGATAAATTTTCCGCATTCCGCCCTCCTTGTTTCTCTAATAACCCCAGGGATTAACTCCGCTGACAAAGATTATCTTACCACAAAGACACGGAGGACACTAAGAAAAATTGGATTTTGCAGTAGAGTCAAGCTTCAATCTCTATGCGCTCCGTGCCTTCGTGGTGAAACTCTTGTTTTTTCAGCAGGCTTGAGCTAGGGCACTAACAAAACCGGGCAATGAGCATAACGCAACACCTCGGTACTTACGTCGCCTAATAGCATCTCTTTCATACTCGCTGGCCCGCGTGTGCCCAACAGAATAAGAGTCACTTCTTCCTCCCGCGCAGTCTCCAAGATAACCCGTGCCGGCTCGCCAGAACGCACCAACCCGCGCGCGTTGAAGCCGTTCTTCGTCAGATATTCCACAAAATCTTCCACCACCGCATGGCCTAAATCTTCCAAACTCTTCAACAACCGCTCATATCCCTCCATGCCTGAGTATTGCTCCGGCGTGTGATAAACATGCAAAATCAGGAGCTCTGCTCCCTCGATCCTGGACAGATGCTCCAAATAAGGAATAGTTTTTTCAGCCGCCGGGCTAGCATCATGCGCAAAAAGTACACGTCCGAACATTGATGTTTCCTCCTATTAGTCTAATAGTCAAGTAGTCGGGTAGTCTCACCGCAAATTTTTCAACTTCTCCAAAAGAGATTTCTCTTCAGCTGAGAGCTGCTTCGGCAACTGCGCCTGTACTGCGACGTACAAGTCGCCATGTTGCTGCGGGTCCTTCAACTCTGGCATTCCCCGTCCCCGCAAACGAAAACGCTGCCCGTTTTCCGTCTCCGGGGGGATATTCAACATCACAGTCCGGCCATCCAGAGTAGTAGTGGGGACTTCGCCGCCCAACAACAGCGTGTAGAGATCCACTCCTACGGACATCTGCAAATCGTCGCCGCGACGCTTGAATTGCGCATCCTCGCTCACCGTCACCTTCAGATAGAGATCCCCACCGCCCAGACCGGTTCCTGCTCCTGCAATCCGCACCCGCGTGCCATTCGCGGCCCCTGGCGGGATTGTGATTTCCAGGCGACGCCCGCCAATTTGAAGAAGCCGCTTGGCACCGTGATAAGCCTCGCGCAAGCTGATCTCCACCGGTTGAGCGTTGGCCGGCTGGGAACGTGCGGGTTGTTGCATACGCCCCCCGAAACCAGCGAAAGGATCGCCCGCACGGCCAGTTGGCGCTCCCCTCCCGCCGCCAAAAAGCTGTTGGAAGAAATCAGAGAAGACCCCGCCGCCAGCGCCAAACAAATCTTGGAAATCACCAGAATAGACGTGCCGCTGGCCGCCGGGACGTGCCCCCCCGCCAACCCACTGGCTCCAATCGAAATCCGCTGAACTGCGGCCAGAACGCTGCCATTGTTTCCACTGTGAGCCGAACTGGTCGTATAAGCGCCGTTTTTCGGGATCAGAAAGCACCTCATAAGCCTCGTTGTTCTCTTTGAACTTCTCCTCGGCCGCCTTATCTCCTGCGTTCATATCTGGATGATATTTACGCGCCAGACGGCGATAAGCCTGCTTAATCTCCGCCTTTTCCGCCTGCCGCGCCACCCCTAAGGCTTGATAGTAATCCTTATATTCCATTTACCCTCCTCGACCGATAACCAAGCAGCAGTACCAAGAGAGGGGGCGGCTGAGAAGCCCACCCCCTCTTACTAATCGCTCTTAACTCTCACCTTATATTTCGCGATATTCACCGTCCACCACATCCGGGTCCTCATCAGCGGCGGGACTAACATCGGGGCCTACATTCGGCCCACCGTGCTGACCGGTGTTATCGTACATCTGTTGCCCCATCTTCATGGAAGCCTGGCGCAGATCCTCGATCGCCGCGCGGATAGTCTGAGCATCATCACTCTCTTGAGCCTGCTTGAGAGCCTCGATCTGCCCCTCGATCTCGCTGCGCATATCCTCAGGGAGCTTCTCCCCCTGTTCATTCAAGACCTTCTCAATCTGGTAAGCCAGCGCGTCAGCCTCGTTGCGGGCGTCAACCAGATCACGGAGCTGTCGATCTTCGGCCTCATGCAACTTAGCATCTTCAACCAGCCTATCCACCTCTCCCTCGCTCAGATTTGTGGAAGCGGTGATGGTGATGTTCTGCTCACGTCCGGTCGCCTTATCCTCCGCCGAAACGGTCAAAATGCCGTTGGCGTCAATATCGAAGGAGACCTCAATCTGCGGGATACCGCGCGGCGCGGGTGGAATACCATCAAGTCGGAACTGGCCCAACAACATATTATCCGCGGACATCGGGCGCTCACCCTGGTAGACCTTGATGTCTACCGCCGTCTGCCCATCCTGAGCCGTCGTGAAAGTCTCAGCCTTGCGCACCGGGACAGTGGTATTACGCTCAATCAAAGGCGTCACCCGATTGCCCAACGTCTCCACGCCTAATGAAAGCGGCGTCACGTCTAACAACAAGATATCATGCACCTCGCCGCCCAACACCCCACCCTGAATGGCTGCCCCAATGGAGACCACCTCGTCGGGATTGACGCCCTTGTGCGGCTCCTTCCCATTCGTCAATTTGCGAACCAGCTCTTGCACCATGGGCATGCGCGTCGCGCCACCGACCAAGACCACCTCATCCAACTTGGCGGGAGTGATCCGCGCATCCTTCAACGCCTGCTCAAACGGCACGCGGCAGCGCTTCACCAGATCACTGGTCATCTGCTCAAACCGCGCGCGGGTCAGACGCAATAACAGATTCTTGGCCCCAGATTCATCCGCCGTGATGAAGGGTAAGTTGATCTCCGCCTCCAACATAATGGAAAGTTGCACCTTGGCTTCCTCAGCCGCCTCACGCAGACGTTGCATGGCCTGACGATCACCGCTCAGATCAATGCCCTCTTGCGTCTTGAACTCCTTTAACATCCAGCGCACGATCCGCTCATCCCAATCGTCGCCGCCCAAATGCGTATCGCCATTGGTGGATTTGACCTCGATCATCCCCTCACTGACCTCCAGGATGGAGACGTCAAAAGTACCACCGCCCAAGTCGAAGACCAGGATAGTCTCATCAACTTTCTTATCCAGGCCGTATGCCAACGCCGCCGCCGTCGGCTCATTGATAATGCGCTTCACTACCAGACCGGCAATCTGGCCGGCATCTTTCGTCGCCTGCCGCTGGCTATCGTTGAAGTAAGCCGGCACCGTGATGACTGCTTCTGTCACCTTCTCGCCCAAATAAGATTCCGCGTCCTTCTTCAACTTCTGCAATATCATCGCCGAGATCTCCTGCGGCGTATATGCTTCCCCGGTGGCCGGAACAGCCACCCGCGCATCTCCCTGCGGCCGCGCCTCAATATTATAGGAGACCATCTTGCAGGTAACATTTACCTCCGGCTCATCAGCCCGGCGGCCCATCAGCCGCTTGACTGAATAAACCGTATTCTCGGCATACACCACCGCCTGTCGCTTCGCCGGCACACCCACCAACCGCTCGCCTTTCTTAGTAAAAGCCACCACGGAGGGACACAAGCGCCCGCCCTCAGCCGTAGGAATAACCGTCGCCTGCCCACCTTCCATAATAGAAACAGCCGAGTTGGTCGTTCCTAAATCAATCCCAATGATCTTGCCCATCTGTAACCTCCTCTCTTCCAAATCCCTTAGCAACTATAAATTCTCAACCTTTTAGAGTATAGTGGATAAGTATTAGAAATTCATTAGCAAAAGATTAGAACTTTATAGATTTTGATTAGTTGATTAGTCGATTAGTCGATTAGTCGGGTAGTGTATCATCTCAAAAAATCGGGGAAAATCATAGAGCGTAGCAAAAATTAGCCACGAATTTCACAAATTGCCACGAACAAAAAAGAAAAAATTAGTGGAATTCGTGGCAGAAAAAAGCCAGGTCAGCTTGAGACGCCCCAAACTATTGAGAAGATACCAGGTAGTCGTTCCCGCGCCTGCTAGCCAATTTGCCATTTGTTGATTTGTCCACTTGCTGATTTGTCAGCTCAACGCACCCAGACGCGCGCCGTCAACGGCGCCAGTCGCAAAGCCACTTTTTCGCCGTGCAACACGAGCTTCTCGCCGCTCCACGCGCCCACCAGCGGTTGCGCGCTAGATGGCAACCCGGCCAACTCCAACTGGAGTTCGGCAGCCTCCGTACCCACATTAAAAGCTACCACCACCAGCTCCTCCTCCGAGTAACGCGCGAAAGCGTAGAGCTCACCCTGCGCGTAGAGGGTCCGATATTCGCCCCTGCGCAAAACCGGGTGTGCCTGGCGCAGCGCAATGTACCGCCGCATATCCGCCAGCAAGTCCTGGTCCCAACGCTCCTCCTCCCAGGGGAAACCACGCCGGCAATCAGGATCCTCACCGCCCTTCATCCCGATCTCGTCACCGTAGTAGATACTGGGCGCACCGGGGAAGGTTAGCTGGAAGAGCGTCGCCAGTCGCAACCGCCGCGCGTCCCCGCCCACCAACGTGAGAAAGCGCGGTTCATCGTGACTGCTCAGTAAGTTGAATTGCGCTTGCGTGACCTCTGGAGCGTAGAGCGTCAACATCTCGTCCACCTGCCGGGCAAAATCCTCCGCCGTCAAGGCTTCCAACGCAAAGCCGCCCGGCTCAAACTCCGTATCCAACGCCGCACCGCCAAAGAAGCCCAGGCAAACCCGGTTGAACGGATAGTTCATCACCGCGTCGAAGTGTTCGCCCTGCAACCACTCGCACGCCTCATGCCAGATCTCCGCCAGGATGTAGGCTTCTGGATTGATCGCCTTCACCCGCCGGCGGAACTCCTCCCAGAAGCCGGGCGTCGTGATCTCCAACGGCACATCCAACCGCCAGCCGTCGATACCCTGCTCCAGCCAATACTCCGCCACCTGGAAGATAAACTTACGCACCTCCGGATTATCGGTATTGAGCTTGGGTAATTCGCGATTATCCCACCAACAGAGATAATTGGCCCCTTCCTCATCCTGGAAAGCCCGCAATGGTAAATCCTTGACGATAAACCAATCGATGTAGGGCGATTGGTGATTGTTTTCCATAATATGGTTGAATTGGAAAAAGCCCCGGCTGGCGTGATTGAAAACGCCATCCAATATCACCCGGATGCCACGCGCGTGAGCCTCCTGCAACAACTGTTGAAAGGCCTCATCCCCGCCCAGCAGCGGATCCACTCGCAGATAGCAATGTGTGTGGTAGCGGTGATTGGCCGCCGATTGGAAGATCGGGTTGAAGTAGAGCGCCGTGATACCCAACTCGACCAAGTAGTCCAAGTGCTCTACCACACCCCACAGATCACCGCCCTTAAACCCGCGCCTCGTCGGCGGCGCATCCCACGGCTCCAAATTCCCCGGCTTGGCGACGCGCTCGCTCTTGGCAAAACGGTCTGGGAAAATTTGGTAGAAAATAGCATCCTTGACCCAATTTGGTGTTCTGATTGACATGCTAGCTCCTTAAAATGTAAGTCGAAAGTCAGTAGTCAAAAGTCGAAAGTTGCAAGTTAAAAGTTTTGAGTCTACTGAAAAACCAAGAATTTCACCGCGAAGGCGCAAAGAGCGTCAAGATTTGAAACTTAATTTTTTTCTTAGCGTTCTTTGCGTCTTTGCGGTAAGCTATCTTTTTTCAGTGGAGTCAAAGTTGAGACGCATTGTACCCTCATCCGAGGATTTTGTCACGGGTTCTTGCGAGGCTAGATTCGCGCACAGGCGGAGGAGCCTTCCAGCCTCCTCCGCCGTTACCTGCTACCCAGCCAACGCGCTATGGAAAGCGCGGCTACTTATGCGCTATCCAGGCTTGGATGGCTGCTTTGACTGAGCGGGTCATTTCGATGGTGAAGTCTGCCGAGAATTTTCTGGCGTAGTAAGCCTGGCCGAGGTTGGTTGCGTTACCGGGATAATGTTGGCGTTGTCTGGACTCGAACATTTTGTCCAATGCCGCTTTGTCAAATCTGCGGTAGGTGTTCTTGAAGTGGATGTACTCTTGAGGAAATCTCGGAGTAAGCTCTCGCGCAGCTGCGGCGGGTTTGGGATAACCAAAGCAGAGCAATGTGATCGGGAAAACGTGTTGCGGCAGATCAAATAACTCTTTGTGCTGTTCGTAGTTTTCCATGATGTCGCCGATGTAGCAGGAACCAATCCCCAGCGATTCTGCGGCGATCACGGCAGTTTGGGCAGCGATAAGAGCGTCACAGCACGCCAGCAGCAAATCGCCTTCACCGGGAAAGCGAAGCTCTTTCCCTTCCGCCTCGCAGTAAGATTTTACATCTGAGGCGATAAAGAAATCAAACCAACGCTGGTAATCGGCAAGAAAGAGCAAAACTAACGGCGCTTTGGCGATAAATGGCTGGTTATCACAGGATTGCACCAGTTGTTCCTTCATCGCCTGGTCGTCAACCTCGATGATAGAATAAAGCATCATGTTCCCGGCGGTAGGAGCACGCATAGCGGAGTTTACTATCAAATCCACAATGTCCCGATCAATGGATTTGTCTTGAAAGGCTCTGACCGACCTGCGGTTTTGAATTACTGCTATAGTTTCGTTCATCTGTACCCTCCTGAAGTGAACATAGTATTTAGCCCTGCCATAGGCAGCTGGGCTACGAGATAAGTCGTCCCCCGGCTACATCTTGCCAAACGGTTGTGCATCACCGCCACCGCGTGACCCTGCCACTGATGTAATCCTCGGTTCGGCTCCAAGCCGTGTTCACTCCCTCGCCCACCGCAGAACCCAGATCGCAGCGGCAAAGGCGACAACCGTACACCCAGATAGTATTGCTAAGTTACCCCCCACTTGTGCCAAAGACCCCTCGCCAGCCAGGGATAGATTCAGAGTGTCCACTAGATAGTAGGTGGGGATGAGCCGCATAATAGCTTCCAGGAGAGGCGATAGAACTTGGCCTGTGGCAATCCAACTCGGTAACAATAGCAGCATTATCGGTACTGTCCCCCAAGTGTTCAACTGCATCGCGTTACGAAAGAACGCGCCTATCAGCAATCCCACTGGTACGGTGAACAGTAAGCCCAAAATCAGTGCCAGGAAAGTGATGGGCCAATTACCTTGCCAGCCCTGGTTGAGAGCTACCACTACTCCCGTTATAGTCAGACTATACATAAGCCCAGTCAGGGCTTTGCCAATCACTACGTCAGTTATACTCGCAGGCGACGCCAGTAAAAACGACAAGGTGCGTTTCTCTTTCTCCTCAATGAGCAATAGCGGGATCATCATGGCCCCAACTGTAGCCATAGGAAACACTAACATCACAACCAGGATGAAGTTCTCAGCAAGGTAATTGCTGGCTTGAGCCTCAGCTGCTGATGGAGCATCAATAGCGGCCCACACGATGTTCGCGGGGGGAGGCGTCAGAGTCACTACTTGTTGTTGCACCAGGCGTTGAAAAGTGCGTCGCTTGATCTCGTCTTGCCCGTAGTTTAGATAAGCAGTCAATTCTGGCTGCTCTCCCGCATCCACGGAGGAATCAAAAGCGGCAGGAATTACAAGTCCTCCTACGGCCTGGTTTTCCCTGGTGCTTTCTACTACCTGAGTGTCTGAATCTGCGGCAAGTATTTGGATGTCGGGCAGCTCTTGAAGCGCCGTCACGAGACGCGATTCGCCGGGGTTGTAGACGACAATAGTTAACGAATCGGTATTAAGATTAGGGAAAACCACCTTAAAGATCAGTGACACAAGAATAGGCATCACCAGGAAACCGAGGATGAACTGGTTCTTGATGGCATCCATTATGTCTTTGCGCATTATTGCCAAAATCACACGTGTATTCATTCTGCTATTCCTCTTCCAGTGAGCTTGATGAAAACGTCCTCCAGTGTAGCTTCCTCAGAGTGCAGGGTGAGAATCTGACCAGCTGTGACTAGCTCTCCCAAGTATCGCCCATCGTCTGGATCATCGAGGGAGAGAGTCAGGAGCTGTCCATCCACCAGTTTCACCTTTAGGGTACGCTGTCCATGAGCTACTTTGAGGCGCTCTGGAGTGTCCAATGCTACTATGCGCCCGTGGTTGAGAAAAGCCACGCGCTGGCTCAACTGGTCAGCCTCCTCCATGTAGTGAGTGGTTAGAAAAACCGTCAGGCCCTGACTTGCCATTTCTGCTATCAAGCGTCGGATTTCGCGCGCTATGTCAGGGTCCAGTCCACTCGTGGGTTCGTCCAAGAATAATATCTTGGGCTGATGAAGCAGAGCGCGAGCAATCAACAAACGCTGTTTCATACCATTTGAGTATTTCTTAACGGAATCGTTGGCGCACCCATGTAATCCCACTTGTTTTAACACTTCGTTCACCCGGTTTCCATCCACGGCATATAGCCGTGCTGCAAACGCGAGATTCTCCCGCCCCGACATGCGTTCGTACAGGTTCTGGTGCTCGAAAACCACGCCAATCTCTGGCTGGAGTAGCTTGCGCTCGCTCTGCACATCGTAACCTGCTACCCAGGCTCTCCCCTGCGTGGGAAGTAGTTGGCCGGTAAGCATCCGGATGGTAGTTGTCTTGCCTGCTCCATTCGGCCCTAAAAGCCCAAAGACCTCTCCTTTCTCTACCGTAAACGAGATGCCGTCCACGGCACGCAACCCGTTGAAATCGCGGGTTAGATTCTCAGCTACGATGGCAGTGTTCTCTTTTATCGTCATTAAAAACCTCCTTCAGCCCCAGATTGGGTCGCGGCTTGGTCGTATCAGGTGTAAGTGACCGGTAGGTCAGCCCATTCTGCGAGCACCTGTTGACTCCATGCTATTGGTGTGGTAAGTATAGCAGCTCGACCTTGAAATTGAACTGGTTGATCCAAGCTAGTTCGTCCAATACCAGGTTTCCTAATTCCATCTGCGTTATCGTCAATATCCCAGCTGCCTTCATCGTGCTTTCATGTAGGTCCGCCGCTTGCTCAAAGCTCAGATCGTCACACACCCACAGTAAGCAGCCGAGTGCCTCGTGTGCCACTTCATAGTTGTCTTGGTCAAGAACGAATTCAAATCGCCTCACCTCTTGAGGTGCATTGACACTGGCGTCATTTGGGCCAGAGTTGTCGCTATTTCTGAAATGCCATCCCTCGATATACCGGGCATTCATCCCCCGATATGGCGGAGTAACCACTGCACTGAAATTATGATCGGGTTGTGTTGGGTTTCCTACCCAGATTTCCCACCCCTCGCCATCGCCTGCGGAGTAGTTCAGACGAAACGCGAGACCCGCACCTATCGGTTTTTCGAACATTTTACCCCGATGAACTTTCCCACTGAACTGGATAGGATTTGCAATTACCTCACCCGATTCTGGCTGACTGTGGCGGCAAGCTGCCAGCAGCAAACATATCAGAATCAACAGACTCATAATCCTCTTGCGCATCGGCATTTCTCCGTGGTCCAAAGCCCACTTAATTATGTGATCTGCGGATAAGTTCGTCCTGCTACGCGCCGCTGTATCATGCGCCCGACCAGCGCCAGGGTAAATGCGAGCACCGCGATCACTCCCACCACCGCCAGACCCGCATCCTGCCAGAAGCGCATGGGGAAGAGCTGGATCAGGGTATCCGTATGTCGAAAATACCAGGAACCCGTCGAAAAAAGGAGTCCATGCAGCCCCACAAAGAAGGCGTCCCAAGAGAGCCACATCAGCACGCCCAACAGCAGCAAGGAACTCAACGTTACCAGCGCCCCGTTAGAAAGCGCCCCCCAGATTTCAGCGCCGGAGCCACGACGCTGCAACGCCCAACCAGCACTGACGGTCAGCGCCAGCGCCAACAACGCCGCCGCCGAGAGAGCATCGTAAACCCGTTTGACATCGCTCATGTGGTGCAACTCGCGCTCATTGAACGCCGCCGAACCATCAGATAACCGCAACCAGGCCAACCGCTCGATATCGTGCGGCACATTGAGAAAAACGATACACTCGCGCGCCAAACGCAACCGCTCATCCGCCGGCAGTTTAGCGACCGGGAAAGCGTCACGTCCATACTCCCAAGCCGGGAACCAGGGAAAAGTCACCCCGCGCACCACCCCCACGATCAACAAGACTGGTATCGTCAGCAAAAAAATCGCCTGTAGAAAACGCCGCATCAAACCCTCCCTCCGGAAATCTCTCTGGCCCATATTTTACCACACTCAACCGTGACCCTACTGAGAAAACCAGGGGTTTCACCGCAAAGGCGCAAAGAGCGCAAAGACTTTGGAACAAATTTTTTTCTCAGTGTCCTCCGTATCCCTGTGGTGAGCATAACAGAAACGCCATGGTTCCTCCTACTTATTGGGAAGACATGAGATTTTTGAAGGTGGGGTTGAAACGTTGCCCCTAAATAATGGGGGGGGGGCGAGCTGCCGTTAGAATATCGCCTGGATGAGACCCGCCAATAGCATCTGCAATACGGACAATAAGAGCACGGCCACCACCAGCGAAAAATCCAGACCGGCGAAGGTGGGCAGCCGGCGGCGAATGGGGCGTAATAGTGGCTCGGTGATGTCCCATAAAAAGCGCATGACAGGTTGCGTGTAAGGCACGCGCATCCACTCCAGCAAAATCCGCAACAAGAGAGCAAAGCTGTAGAGCTGCACCAGCAGGCCGAGGATGCCCACCAGCCATCTCCCCCAATCCGCGCCTG
>JAIOSN010000330.1 GCA_021107605.1 Anaerolineae bacterium
GCCTCTTCTCCGCGAAACTACGCAGTTCAGCGGAAGAAGAAGCTCAAGCTCTCACCATCCGTCAAGCACGTCAAGCATCACGCCGGTAGTGGCTCTTTAGCACTGGGGGACCATTTTTGTGGGATTACACAGTCAAAGTCATTAAAATAAGACCTCAGAGGTCTCTGGTAGCGCCGCATAGCTGCAAACTACGGCGTATTTGCGGTAAATTCCTAGCGTACCAGGGTCAGATAAGACCTCGGAGGTCTGGGTGATTGCTTACACAGATTGCACTGATTTTTGACCCTTTTTCGCGTTCATTGGCGTCCATTCGCGGTTGATTTTGACTTGACCATGCAAAAGCCTAAAGAGCCGGGGTTTGATAAGTGGCTTCTCACGCCTCCGGTGGTGCTTGCCGCACTCAAGCACCGAACCGGTACTCCGCCCCCTCCTCAGTGAAGAGATACTCTCCAAAGATGATCTCGCCGGGAGCTAATACGCGCGGCAACAACTCGTAAAGGTCCTCCATCAAGGGATATTCCGCGAGCTCTTGACGCTTCACCCAAACTGGCGTCCCTTCCGGCGAAGAGCGCAGCTCAGAGAATGGCGCAGTTCCCACGAAGACGAAGAGCATCACTCCTGGCGGCTCCGGCAACGTCACCTGGATGACCGCCCGCAACGTGAGCGCCGCCACATCCAACCCGGCTTCCTCTCGCACCTCGCGTCGCGCCGCGCGTCGGGGCTCTTCCCCCGGCTCGATCTGGCCGCCCAGGCCGTTGTACTTCCCGGCCCACAACCGTTTATCAGGAACGCCGCGCAAGAGCAATACCTCTGCACCACGAGTGAGGAAAATCAAGGTGCGGGGAATCACCGTGTAGCGAGTGGCCTCATTGAGCTCTTCAGGAAGTTGCATAGGGGTTTTCTTCTTGACCGTAAACCATTATCAGAGTAGCCACCGCTTGCCAGGTAAGCCAACGGCTAGGTTTATAAACCGGTTCCACGTCCAAATACCCGCCGCTGCCGCGTCCTTTGCGCCAGCGTCCCTGCGCAGTTTGCAAAGTCAGCAGCTCTGCCAGGAGTTCCTGGAAGCGGGGATGAGTGTGCCATCCGGCGCGCGCCAACAGATAGGTCAACTCGATAATATCGGAGCCGTAGTAACGTGGAAAATCGCCCGGCTGCCATTGAGACACCTGTTCTTGTTTCCCCCATTGGGTGAGCAGTCGCTCGGCGAGTTTGTCGATGGCGTCATTATCGGCTGCCTTCCGTCTCTCCACCGGGATACTGAGCAATCCAGCCAGAGACTTAGCTTCGCCCGGCGCACAACGGCCTCCGGCCAGGGGACAGGTTAGGCGTGCCGGTTGTTGATTGATGATCTGCACCAAGATAGCTCTGGTAGCATCGGTCCGGGGATCCTCTCCCCAACCAAAATGCCAGAGTATTTGCAAGGCCATGCCGGTGTAACAGAGCCAACTCTGCGGCCCGTGTGCGGAGAGCGCGAATCGCCCATCCGCGATCTGTCCGGCGGAAAAGAGGCTCTCGCTGGCACGCGCGGCACTGGGAAAAGACGGAACGCTGGCCTGCGCCAGCGCGTAGAGCGTGCCAAAGGTTCCCAGCGGGCCGCCAAAATAGGGATCGGTCGCCCGGCTCCAGAAGTTATGCGGGTCGGCTTGCGCCATCAACGCCTGGATGGGCGCCCAAGCCAGCAGCGCCTCCCGCTCGCGTCCCAACTCCTCCACCGGACGCTGGAAAACATCACGGAGCGTGAGCAAGCGCGCGGAAGGATTAACAGGATCAAGCAGCCAGGGGACCGGATCCCGTGCCATTTTCTCCAACCAGCCCATCGGCAGATTAGAGTTTGTAGCCGATGGTGCGCAGCAGATCTTTGCGCCAGCTAATCCCCGCCTCGTCCTCGATGCCCCGTGGCGGTTGCCCATCAATGACGCCTAAAATACCGCGCCCTTGCTCGGTCTCCGCGATGATCACCTCTACAGGATTAGCCGTCGCGCAGAAAACGCTGACCACTTCTGGCACGCGCCGGATGGCGGGGAGCACGTTGATTGGATAGGTCCCTTCGCCCAAGAAGATAATGAAGCTATGCCCCGCTCCCAACGCCTCGGCGTTCTGTTGCGCCAGCGTGATCAGCTCGTCATCCGTGCCCGACCAACGAATCAGTCGCTCCCCAGAAGCCTCGCAAAACGCCACCCCAAATTTGATACCGGGTACGGCAGTGACCAGCGCTTCGTGCAGATCTTCCACTGTCTTAATGAAATGGGTTTGTCCCAGTATAAAATTGGTCAGCTCTGGTTTGGTGATGTTTACCGTCGTCAGCACGAAACTCATATTTACCTCCGCTTAAAAGCAATGATGAGGAATTTATAATTGAGGCATAGGAAAACTCAGACATCCGATTTCTCTAGAGAAATCGGATGTCTGAGAAATAAATTAAAGAGGGTCAACTAGCGATTCAAGTGCATGATCCTGTTGACGCTGGCCATCATCTCTACTGGACCGAAAGGTTTGGTCACGTAAGCATCCACTTTGGCAATATGTAATCCCAACACCTTATCAATGCTTTGGGCCTTAGCCGTAACTACGATAACCGGTATCTTCCTTAGCACGGGATCCGCCTTCATCTGTTGGTAGACCTCCCAACCGTCAACGTCAGGCATCATCAAATCCAACAACACCAGATCGGGTTTTAGGCGACGAATGGCCTCTAGCCCCTCACGTCCGCCCACGGCTCCCACCACCTCAAAATTCCGAGGAATTAAAATTAATTCCACCAGATCAATCATTTCAGGCTCGTCTTCTACGCAAACGACTTTATACGTTGTGTTATCTACCATCAGAAGCCTCCCGTAGGCAATTATGCACAAGTAGAGTGTAGCATAACTTGGGGTCAAGTCAATATCTGGAAAATTAACCGCTGATATTAAAAAACATGCGGTGCGCCTAGTCAGTCACCGGGATAACTTTGTCAATACACTCTAGCAGTTCTTGCCCCCTAAAAGGCTTGGTGATGTAGGCATCCACTTTGGCGATATGTAAGCCGAGCACGCGGTCAATGTTCTCATTTCTAGCAGTGATGACGATCACCGGGATATCCTGGAACTCTGGTATGGCTCGTATCTGGTGGTAAACTTCCCAGCCATCAAGATCAGGCATCATCAAATCTAACAACACCAGATCGGGGTTTAGACGTCGAATGGCAGCTAATCCTTCTTCGCCATTGGCCGCCCCGACCACCTTAAATCTACGCGGGGCTAAAATTAGCTTCACCAGATTGATCGTCTCGGCGTCGTCATCTATGTGAACTATGGTATATTCTTTATTACTGTCCATCAATAGCCTCCTGAAGCAATGATTCCACTGGAAAATGGGAGGCAGCCAGATGTAGACTGCGTTCCAAGTTGCCGATCTTTCTCAAAGATGCCAGACTCCCGTATCCGATTACGTCTTCGGGCGTAGTTGTAAGAAGCGCCGTTTCCCTACCCGGAGCACCTGCTCACCGGGTTCCACGGTTGCGTAAATGTCTTTGATTTGTACATCGTCCAGGTGGACCCCCCCCTGCTGGATCAACCGGCGGGCCTGACTCTTGCTGCTCGCCAGCTCAGCTTCAGCGATGACATCTATCAGACGCATCGGCTCGCGCAATTCGAAGGTAGGCATATTTTCGGGTTTTTCCCGGCGTTGGTGGACGCGCGCGAAACGTTGTGCCGCTTTGTCGGTTGCCTCTGAACCGTGAAAGATATCGGTGATCTCCCAAGCTAGCTCCTTCTTGGCCTGCATTGGATGTAACTTCCCCGTAGCCAGACGTTTTTCTAAGGTGGCGATCTTGGATGGCGTCCAGCGAGTAGCCAGATTGAAATAGTTGAGCATAGCCTCATCGGGCAGACTCATCACCTTACCGTACATTATCTCTGCCGGCTCGGAAATGCCAATGTAGTTACCCAGGCTCTTGGACATGCGGACGCGGCCATCGGTCCCCACCAAAATTGGCATAGTGATAGCGATCTGCGGTTTCTGACCGAAGGACTCTTGTAATTTGCGTCCAGCCATCAGATTGAAGAGCTGTTCCGTGGCCCCCAACTGCACATCAGTTTCCAGGGCTACGGCATCGTAACCTTGCATCAACGCGTAGAAGAGCTCGTGTAGCCAGATGGGATCGTTCTTCCGATAACGTTTGGCAAAGTTATCGCGCGCTAAGAATTGCTGCACGGTGAAGTTGGCGGCCAGATTGATGAGGTCTTCAAAGTTGAGCTCGCTCAACCATTCGCCATTGTAGCGTACCTCGGTCCGTTCTGGATCCAAGATTCTGAGAGCCTGTTCCGTGTAAGTCTGAGCGTTGGCTGCGATCTTGTCCTTGTCTGGTCGCGGGCGGGCCTTATCTTTATCAGAGGGATCGCCAATTAGAGCAGTATAATTCCCGATAAGGAAAATGGCCTGATGCCCCAAATCCTGGAATTGGCGTAGCTTGCGCATGGTCACGGTATGCCCTAGATGCAAATCTGGAGCGGTGGGATCATAACCACAATAGACGCGCAACGGTTTACCGGTCTGCGCGGATTCCTGCAAACGGGTCTTGAGTTCCTCGCGCATGTGTTGGTAGGTCTGCGGGTCGCCGTATTCCACGCCGCGCATCAGGATATCTAGCTGTTCGTCAATTGTGTAGCTCATCTTTTGCCCCCTTAAACACAAATGGCTCCCCTGAAAAAAAAGTTGTCTTACCACAGAAACACCGAGGACACTGAAAAAAAATTAAGGTTAAAATCTTGGTGCTCTCCGTGCCTCCGTGGTGAAATCTTTGGTTTTTTCAGTAGACCTACAAATTCAACAGAGAAATTATAGCGGATGTAAATGGAAAGTCCAATTTGGATTTCGGTAATAGGGTGATAAACTGAAAATATAGTGGCTGACGGCTCAATCATAAAGGGGTTAAGATGCAGAGAGATTGGCAGAAATTACTACTGATTTGTTCCTTGATGTTGTTGAACTTGGTAGCCTTGCCGGTAACGGCGGAGCCGGCGGTTGAGCCGGAACTCTGGCGCGCGTTAGCCGCGCCGGGGGAGGCACCGCTGCGGGTGATCGTGATTTTCGCTGCGACCTCCGATGTGCGGCCCTTCCAAGCGGCGGCGGAGTTCGCTGGGGAACCGTTGCAGGCACGGGAGGTGTTGGTCGCCGGATTGCGGGAGCAGTTGCTGCGTGCGGAGTTAGCCGTGGAGCCGCTGCTGGCGGCGGCGGAGGCCCGTGGCGAATTGCTGGCGCGGCGGGAGCTCTGGATTATCAACGGGTTAGCGTTGACGGCGCGGCCCGCGCTGGTACAAGATCTGGCGCGTTCTGAAGCGGTGGCCGAGTTGCGGCTGGATCAGACGCGGCCCTACGTCGAGATCAAGCCTTCAGGGACGGTGACGGAGGAGACCGGCATCACCTGGGGGATCGAGCGGCTCCGCGCGCCCACGCTCTGGCAGACGTTGGCGACCTCCGGGACGGGCGCGGTGGCAGCGAGCGTTGATACGGGCGTGGATTGGCTCCACCCCGATCTGCAAGCCAACTATCGCGGCCAGCTGGGACATGGATTGGTGGAGCACGCGGGCGCGTGGTTCGATGCGGTCAACGGCGGCCAGTATCCCTACGATGATTACGGGCACGGGACGCACACGTTGGGCACGGCGGTCGGCGGCGCGGGGATTGGCGTCGCGCCGGGCGCACGCTGGCTCGGCGTCAAGGTGTTAAATGGGTTCGGGAACGGTTACGTTGCGGATATTCACGCCGGCTTTCAATGGCTGCTGGCCCCCGACGGCGATCCCGCGCTGGCTCCGGATGTGGTGATCTGCTCTTGGGGCACGAGTAATCCGAACGATGCGGAGTTCCAGCCGGATATCGCGGCGTTGGAGGCCGCCGGTATCTTCCCCATCTTCGCCGCCGGGAACGAGGGGCCACGGCCGGAGACGTTGCGCGCACCGGCCAGTTTGCCCGGTGTCTTCGCCGTAGGGGCCAGCGACCTGTATGAGCAGGTAGCTACATTCTCCAGCCGGGGGCCTTCGCCCTGGGGCGAGGTGAAGCCTTACGTGGTCGCGCCCGGCGTGGCGACGCGCTCGGCGGCGCCCGGCGGGATTTACGCTTCTTACCAGGGCACTTCAATGGCGACGCCGCATGTGGCAGGGATCGCCGCGCTGTTGCGCGGGGTTAGCCGCACGCTGCCCATTCACACTATGGCGCGCATTATCACGGAGACGGCGATTCCGTTGACGACAACTGTGCCTCATCAAGCTAGCGGTTGGGGACGAGTGGATGCTTACGACGCGCTGGTCGCGCTCACGCAGCCGGCCGTGGTGACGGGGACAGTGCGGGGGGCGGAGGCGGGGTTGTTGGCGGGCGCGGCGGTACATGCCGAGCCGCATGGGGCGGGCAGCCCCGCGCTGGCCAAAACCGACGCGGCGGGGGTCTACCGGTTGGCGCTGCGTCCCGGCCAGTATGATCTCACCGCCTCGGCATT
>JAIOSN010000224.1 GCA_021107605.1 Anaerolineae bacterium
GTATTTGCGGGTAAATTCCAATCCGGGCGGGCAGATACGCGGGTAGTAACCGTCCCACATCAACGCCAGGTGGTTGCTATCGTTTAGAATGATCCCTGGCCCAGAGAATGATCGCGAAAAAGGATTCCCGGAGACGGTAGGCGCGGGCGTCTTCCTTTCGGCAGCCTCACCTTTCTGCCAATCTCCAATGACGTAAAAGGGGTAATGCCGCCCGAAGATAAACCCTAACAGCCCTTTGAATGCCAGGCGACGTTGTGCCGGGTCAGTAACTGGCAGCGCCTGCTGTGAGAGGAAGTACCAGAGAATGGAAATAAATGCTAATGCTGGTAAGAAGATAAAATACAATCCCAACCGCCCAGCGGCTACGTACCCAACCGCCAACAGCATAAAGAACCCGCTCCACAGAGCGGGAATCTTCCACCAGGCGGTGCTGTGAAAGAGAAGGCCAAGTCCGCTTAGCAGCACCAGCCCGAGAGAGAAGATGAACAGACCGCTGGCGAGGATAGAGGTGCCGACACCCATGTTGAACAGGTACACTTCCACTAGTCCAAACACCAGGGTACTCCCTACTATGAATACATTTAGCACCGCATTCCAGCCCCAACTACTCTGCTGGCTGGCTGCTTCTCCTTCATCATTCAGTAAATACCATGCGACGCCGCTCCAGGGGGTGGTCAACAAGGTGATTTCCAGTAAGAGTCCGATGACGCCTAGATAATTACTGGGGTACCACCAGTTGTTCCAGACCAGATGGTGGAAGGGGATCCAAGAGGGAGTGGCCCAGACCATCCAGAGGAGGAGGCCGTTCAAGACGAGGGTTTGGAACAGCAAAGTTAAGGCCCCTTTTGTCTTCGCGATCAGATAGCCCAATAGGCCGGCCAGCAGGGAAGCTAGAATTAACTCAAACAAGAGAAAGAATAGCATAGGTACCATCCTCTCCGGTCAAAACCGGATCGTCTGTTCAATTGCAGTAGGGAGACTCAAGCCATACACTGATTATATAACCCTCTGGGTACAATTGCAAATATTGATTTTACTGAAAAACTAAACATTTCACCACGAAGGTGCGGAGATTGAAACTTGAGTCTATTGGAAAAACTACAAGACCTCCGAGGTTTAGCAGCTGGTACTCCGGTGGCCGGTGCTGGGGATACCTAGCTCGCTTCCCAGATCAAATTACCGTCAAAACCTCGGAGGTCTGAACGTTTACCTTAATTTTTTCTTAGCGTCCTTTGCGTCTTAGCGGTGAGCTGCCTTTTTCCAGAGGAGTCATTTTTTCTCAGTGTCCTCTCTGTTTCTATGGTGAGTTAACTTTTTGGTTTTCTTTTTAGTCATGCTATACTAACAACAATAACTTCTTTGGTGAATCAAGATACCTATACAAAATTTCTTCGTAGTCATCAACGCTTGATAGAGGTCGCACTTATGGGTATTCCCCGTGCCGATGGATCTTTTGCAGATGTTGAAATTCGTATTTTCTCGCAAATGGAAAGAGGGTTCCCGGTAGAAATTACCCTAGACGGTGAGCAGGAATACTCCCGTGGGTATCTCTCCCCAGAAATACTCTCCTGGGTGCCAACCGGAGATGCCACAGCCGATGGCAAACGGCTATTTGAAACCCTCTTCGCCGATAGCACTTTGCTCCAAGCTTGGAGCAAGATACACGGTCAAGCCACGTGCCGCCGCGTGCGCCTGCGCATCGACGTGGGAGCGGCTGCGCTCCACGCGCTGCCGTGGGAAGAGCTCTACGCTGATAACAAGTTGCTCTCCGCTGCTGCGAGCACGCCCTTTTCCCGTTACCTGCCTATCGCGCTGCCGTGGGGCGGTGGGGTGGCGGCCCGCCCGCTCCGGGTGCTGGCGCTCATCTCAAACCCGGCGGATTTGGAGAGCCAATACGAGCTGGCGCCACTGGACGTGGTCCAGGAACGTGAGATCCTGGAACGAGCCTTCGCCCAGCTCGGTCCCGACGAGGTGACATTGGATTTCTTAGCTGCGCCGGTGACATTAGAGCGGTTAGAGACGGCGCTGCGAGAGGGCTACCACCTGCTGCATTACGTGGGACATGGTGCTTTCAATCAACGCCGCGAGCGCGCCGTGCTCTTTATGCAGGATGAGGACGGTCAGACGGCGCTGGTCTCCGACGCTGATCTGGCCCAGATGTTGGCCCGTCAAGATGTACATCCTCAATTGATCTTCTTGGCAGCCTGCCAGAGTGCCACCCGCGCTACCGGCGCCGCCTTCCGGGGGTTGGCCCCGAAACTGGTCTCCGTGGGCGTCCCGGCGGTGATCGCCATGCAAGACTTTGTGACGGTCGAGACGGCGCATAAGTTATGTGCTATTTTCTACCAACGGCTCCTGGAACATGGGCAGGTTGATGTAGCGTTGAACGAAGCCCGGAGTACGTTACTCTCCGCCGCTCGTCATGATGCTACCGTGCCGGTACTCTTTATGCGGTTGAAATCCGGCCAGCTCTGGGGAACGGAGAGTGATGCTCGCGGTACCGTCTTGGGGTCTCGTAACCCGCGTATCTTCTGGACCGGCCTCTTGCGCATGATCCAACGGGGTAAATGCACTCCCATCATCGGCCCCAGAGTGCATGGCTACTGGCTCCCCACGCCAGATGAGGTGGCTCTGGTCTGGTCTGAGCTGCACGATTATCCTTTCCCTAACAGAGCCGAGCTCCTGCATGTAGCCCAGTACCTGTCCAGTAATCAGGGGCGCGATTTTCCGCGTTATGAGATGCTGGATACCATGCGGCGCCACTTGAAGAGCAAATTACCGGCAGAACTGCGACCTGAGCAATCCTGCGAATCGCTTTCGGAACTGGTAGCGATGGTCGGCTGGCCCGCTCTGGTCGCCGGCAGGCCCCACGAAATTCATCAACTGCTCGCTAGCTTGAATTTACCTCTCTATCTCACTACCAATTTTGATAGTTTCATGGGGTCCGCACTCCAGGCGCGCGGAAAAAAGCCGACACGGGAGATCTGCCGCTGGCATCGTGATTTAGATTGGCTTTCCAGCCGCTTTGAGGATGATCCTGATTATGTTCCTACCCCAGAAGAGCCACTAGTTTACCATCTCTTTGGTAATGACGAGGAGGTGGAATCGTTGGTGTTGACCGAAGATAATTATTTAGATTACCTCGTGCGTGTCTCCGCCGAGATGGATCGTATCCCCACTTACATCCGCGGCGCGATAGCCAACAGTTCTCTGATGTTCTTAGGATATAGTTTGCATGATTGGGAGTTCAGGGTAATTTTGCGCGGATTAGTCGCGACGTTGAATCAACGGCGCCGCTTCAAACATGTAGCCGTGCAGTTGGAGAGCACCAAGTCTAATGAAGCAGCGCTTGCCGATGTCCAGCATTTCCTCCAACAGTATTTCCAGGACGCCGAGATCAACGTCTTCTGGGGGAGCACGCAACAATTCATGGCTGAACTCCGCGAGCAATGGGAGGCGTTGCCACGATGAAACATAATCCTTACGTCGGCCCGCGCCCATACCAGCGCGCCGACCGCCGCAACTTTTACGGACGTAATCGCGAGGCCCGTGATTTGCTCGCGCTGATTTTGGCGGAACGGGTGGTGCTCTTCTACGCGCCTTCCGGCGCGGGCAAGACTTCACTGCTCAATGCTAAAATTTTGCCGGCGTTGGAAGCAGAAGCCTTTGATCTGCTGCCGGTGGCGCGCGTAGCCAACGATCTCCCACCGGGCGTTAAAGATGAGCCGATAGAGAATATCTTTATCTTCAGCCTCTTACTGGATTTGGCCGGTGAGGATTTGCCGCTCCAACGGTTGCAGGCCCACACCCTGGCCTCTTTCTTGCAGGAGTTCTACCCAGAAACGGAGTACCCGTACCCGCTCTTGATCGTGGATCAATTCGAGGAGCTCTTCACAGCACATCGCCATCGCTGGCAGGATGCTCAAGGCTTTTTCCTCCAAGTACAGGCGGCCTTGAAAGCCATTCCGTCCCTGGGTATCATCTTCGCTATGCGGGAAGATTACGTGGCCGAGGTTGATCCTTACGCCCCCTTGTTACCTCGGCGTCTGCGCGCGCGTTTTCGCATGGGACGCTTGGGCGCGACCGGAGCGTTGGAAGTGGTCGCCAAACCGGCTCAGAATGCCGGCGTGCCCTTTGCGGAAGGCGTCGCGGAGCAACTGGTCGATGATCTCCGCCGCAGCAAAGTGCAATGCTACGGGCGCGGCGAGGAAGTGGAAGTACTCGGGCCTTTCGTCGAGCCGGTGCAGTTGCAAGTGGTCTGTCAGCGGTTGTGGGATAATCTGCCGGAGCAAGAAGATCAGCTGATTCAATGGGAAGAGGTGGAAGAATACGGCAACATCGACCGGGCGCTGGTAGGTTTCTACGCAGACGCCGTAGCCCAGGTGATCGTGGAGACGCCGGTGCGGGAGCGAGAGTTACGCCGTTGGGCGACCAAACAGCTGATCGCGCCAATGCAAACGCGCGGTCTGGCCTTGCGCGGCCCGGAGGAGACCGTCGGATTGCCCAACGCGGCCGTGGACATTCTGGCGGCCCGGCATCTGATCCACTCTGATGTGCGAGCGGGTGCGCGCTGGTACGAGCTGGTGCATGACCGGCTCATTGATCCTATCCTCCAATCCAATCGCGCTTGGGAAGCGGCGCGTCAAACCCCGCTGCGGCTTACCGCGAAGCGCTGGCAGGAGACGCAGAGCATCGCTCTCCTCTATCAAGACGAGGCGTTGAGCGAGTCCCTGGCTTGGGCGGAGCTGCACCGCGACGAGCTGGAACCTTACGAGCACGAATTTCTGGTCGCCAGTCAAACCGCGCAACAACATCGCCAGCGAATATACCGTTTGCGAATTGCGAGCATCACCGTGGGCCTGGTTACGCTCTTGCTCGTCACGGGGCTGGCCTGGATGGCCTCGCGCAATGGATTGCAAGCCTACTCCCGCGAGCTGGCGGCAGAGGCGGATACCCTTCTGGTCGAGGATAGAGGGCGGAGCATCCAACAAGCTTATACCGGCGTATCACCCGCTCTCCCCACTTGGTGGGACCGGAGCACACAGGACTTCTTTGGCCCCCTGGATACCACAGACGCGCAAATTATGCTCCGGCAAGCTGTCCGCGATTACTATCCCGTCGAGATCTACGCTAATTTGCCCGATCAAGCACATGCGGTACTCTACGAACCTCAAGGGCGTTTTCTCTACGCGGCGATGCCCGCCGCCGGCGTGGAAGAAATTGATACCAAAATTGGCGGCAGACACTTGCTCCTCAACCACCAGGGAGGGGCCGCTGCTGCGCTGGCTATTGATTCCACCGGCCGTTATCTTGCCGTGGGCGGAGACGACGGCAAAACGGGTGGCGTGGTCGAGATTTGGGATAGAGAAGAGGCGGCCTGGGTGGCGACGTTGCGCGTGCCGCTCGCCGCAGGTATTCGTGATGAAATTCACGCCGTCGCTTATAGCCCACATGACTATTACTTGGCTACCGGCGGCGACTATGGCACGCGGTGGCGTGATTTCAGCGGCGCCGAGGAAGGCTTGATACGGCTCTGGGAGCTGAACCAGCACGGCGAGCGGCTCTCTGCCTCAACCGTCTTCACGTTGCCGCGCATAGGGGGACGGGTGAGCAGTCTGGCTTTCAGCGGTGACGCCACGCCGCTAGAGACTATGACGGAGAAAGAGTCATGGTATCTGGCCGCCGGTTCTTACGATAACCTGGTGCATCTCTGGAAAGTTCGGCCCCGCGTGCCGGGCGTGCTCTCCGCAACCCAGGTACTAACGCTAACCGGGCACACTGCGCCGGTCAAGGCCATCGCCTTCAGCCCGGATGGCAAGCTAATCGTTTCTGGCTCCAGCGATAAAACCATCCGCCTCTGGGACGTGGAGAGCGGGGAACCAGAATTCACGTTAATCGGTCATACCTCCGATGTGACCAGTCTGGCCTTCTCCTCTGATGGCCAATATCTGATCTCCGGTTCCCGTGACCGGACGGTGCGCATCTGGCACGTAGATACTGCTACGCCTCATCTCATCAGCGTCTTGACCGGGCCGGGTAACTTGGTGCTGGCTGTAACTTTCAGCCCGGATGACCAATTCATCACTGCCGGCGCCGGAGATCAGACAGTGCGCACCTGGAATTACGATTATCCACGTCAGCTGGGACTTTCCACACTCCCGGGGCACGCCGGACGGATACGCGCGGTCACTTACAGCCCCGACGGCAAATTTTTGGCTTCTGCCGGCGGGGAGGGGAAGGTAACCATCTGGTCATTGGTTGCGGGAACCCCCATACACACGCTCCATGTGCCCGGCGGCAAAATCTGGGATCTCGCTTATAGCCCCGATGGGCAGACTTTGATAACCTGTTCCAGCGATGATAGTGCCCGCGTCTGGGATGCGAGCACCGGTAAATGGATTACCGTGTTACGGGGACATAAGTCCGATGTGGAGCGCGCCCGTTTCACCCCTGATGGCCGCTATCTGCTCACCGTGGCGAAAGACAAACGCGCGTTGCTCTGGGATACCGGAAACTGGTCATTAGCCCAAACCTTTACGATCCCGGCCGGGGGGCTTTGGGGGATGGATCTCAGCCCGGATGGACATTGGTTGGCGTTGGGCTACCTGGGGGGCCGGATCTCCCTGCATGAGCTGACCGTCTCATCCGATACCTGGCAGCTAACCTCCGCCATCACCCTCACGGGGCAGAGTAGTTACCTCCCCGCGTTGGATTTCAGCTCGGATGGCCGCTACTTGGCTTCCGCCTCCTGGGATGGCACCGCACGCATCTGGAGCATGGAGACCTTCACCACGGTGACGGCTCCGCTAGAGCATCCGGGGTTTGTCTACAGCGTGGCCTTCGCGCCTCAAGATGATTATTTGGCAACCGGAGCACGTGATGGCAAAGTACGCATCTGGGAGCTGACCGGCTTCCCCAAAGAGGAACCGCAATTAGTAGGCGTAATCGGCGACCATACTGACCTCATCTATGACATCGCCTTTAGTCCTGATGGAAAATACCTGGTCAGCGGCTCCTGGGACGGCTCCATCCGCCGTTACCTGGTGCGGCTAGAGGATGTATTGAAGCTCGCTGAAAGATATATCGGGGGGCGAGAGAGCGAGTGAGCGAATAGGCGAGCAAGCGAGAAGGCGAGGAAGCGAGTGGGCGAGCAAGCGAATGGGCGAGCAAGCGAATGGGCGAGCAAGCGAATGGG
>JAIOSN010000187.1 GCA_021107605.1 Anaerolineae bacterium
ATCATCCCCGCCGTCACCGTGCCGCTCACGGGAGGCACCAATAACACCTCCACGTAAACCGGATTCACCGCCGAAACTTCCGCCGGGCTGCGCAACGTCAACAAGGCGGGCAGCGGCGTGGGCGTCGGGGAAGGGGTCAACATGGGAGCAGGCGTCCAGGTAGACGTTGGCTCTGCCGTAGCAGTAGGCAACGGCGTAGCAGTGGCGCAAGCCGTCAACAACATTATGATACTCAAAAATGAGATAGCTCTGATTAGCATATTGGCATCCTAAAGAAAATGATTTGTGATTAGTGAAAAAGAAAGTGATTGGTGAATGGGGATTAGGAAGTAGGGAAGCTCGCTCTTCCGCCTACTCGCCTTATCGCTTTATCGCCTACTCGCTTTATCGCCTACTCGCTTTATCGCCTACTCGCTTTTTCGCTCTTTCGCTCACTCGCTTACTCGCTTACTCGCTCCGCCTGTTTGAGTATCATCGCGCCGACCTGCACCCCCAAATCCCGAGCGATCACGGGACACTTGACTTGCAACAAGTAAAAGAGTTTCGGATTACAACTCCCACTCAAGGTCTCATAATTCCCCTGCCCTTTAGCGATGATCAATTCGGCCTCCGCGTACCGTTCCTGAAATTCCGCCGAGGTTTTAGCCAGGATCGTTCCAGGGATATCCGCACCATTGGTGAGCAACGTAGCCACTTGATCCAGCCCGGCCGCACGAGCATCCTCCAGGGTAGCATCATTGAGCACGGGACTGCCCTTCACCACGTAGGTAACGGGCAACTCCAACGTCTCGATCAGCAGACGGTCAAAGACCGTCTCGCCGGCATTATCGGCCAGATAGAGCACTGACCGGGCGGCAGAGAGCGCGGTACGGAAAGCGGTGCGCGAATCGATAGCAAACTCTTGGGTCAACATGCGCTCCACAACATCCCAAAGATCGTAGGTCTGGCTAACCCCCAGGTCGATGATATTGCCCGCGATAGCCAGACGCACGGCGGTATCCAACCGGTTTGCGGAACTGGCAATGCGCTTCTTCAACCGCGGGTAGAGCGCGAGCGCCTCAGCCGTACTCCGCTCTTTGGTTCCCCGGTAAGGATCGGGGTTGTCGAGCTCCAAGCGGATAAGCCGGTGAATGTAGGCCCCTATCTCCGGCGGGCTAGTCTGTAGATCAAACGTGGGAAATATCTCCATCACTTGCAGCAGCACATGCCGCTGCATCGCCTCATCAACCTGCGCGTGGCGCGCAGCATCTAGTGCCTGGCGGAGAAAACACGGATAACAATCAAGGTAAGTACGCACAAATCCTCCTCTGAAAATAAGTCTAAAGTCACCAGTCAAAGGTCTAAAGTCCGCTGCAAGACCCAGGTGTTTGCGTTAGTGAAACATTTTCATTATTGTTGGTGTGGAATCCCACGTGGGGACTCCTCTGAAAATAGCAAATGGCAAATCAGCAAATCTGCTAAAGCCACTCAATCGACTGACTGATCTTCATTATTGTTAGTGCGCCAAAGACATAGAGTGACTCCTCTTAATGAAAAATTCGCTCATAATGATACCCGAACCCTCGGTATCTCCAAGTCGCAAGGTTACTACTCCGGCGTGATAGACCTCCGCGGTCTGGATACAGGTTTTGCTGGTCAAAGTACCTCCCCCGACCGAGATTGCGCCACCCAGCGGCGGATTTGGTAGACCTCTGAGGTCTGTCAATAGGCCAGCCTGAGTAGTAACGTCGCAAGTTGCCAAAACTCATGATCCTGCTAAGCTGGAGGACGAAACTTAATTGTAGCCACACGCAGGGAGGATGAGATGTTAGCACGAGTTGGAACATTGGAGTGGATAATTGTGTTGGTAATTGCGTTGTTGATTTTTGGGCCAGGACGTATCACCAAACTGGCCAAGGAACTTGGCCAGAGTATCCAGACCTTCCAACATGCTATGAAAGAAGAGCCATCTGGAAATAACGAGCACGAAACCGCTTAAGGAGCTGGTATTAAGGGGCTGTAAAAGAATAGTTTTCCGCACTGACGCCCCCGGGACGGGGGCTTAGAGCAAAAAATACGGGAAGTTATACTTTTACGAATCCTAAGAGCGCATGGGGGAGGAGAACATCTATCATTCGTAATTTGGGCGCAGACTTCGTCGTGAGCAGTTCGGCGGTGCTCACCGGAGACTCAGTCAAACGATTTTCGCGGCTCAACACTAATGTATCATTTTTTATCTGCGAGCGCAGCCTGCGTTTATCTGCGTCCCTTCTGCCAATAAAATCAATACTAGACCACCTCTACTAACACCTTGACCAGCCGCGCTACCTGTTCATCAAGTGAGCCTTCCAAAATAATGCGTTTTCGTTCACGAGAAGCGGCTTCGTCCAGACCAGAGACGATCGTGGGAGAGCCAGGAGTGCCGATATATTCCGCTGCTGCCCCCAGCGCCGCCTGATCCCAAACCGTGACCCGCCCTTCGGCAAAAGCCCACGGTTTGATTTTGTAATCCATAAAACGCGGCTCATTCGAGGCGGTCTGCACGGAGACCACGGCCGGTAGCGGCACTTCCAGGAGCTCGTGCCCACCTTTAATTTCGCGGCGACCGCGCGTCTGGCGCTGCTCCACATCAACATCCAGGCTGTTGACCATCGTAAGCTGCGCCCAATCCAGCCACTCCGCCAACCCCGGCGGCACCTGGCCCGTAGCCCCATCCGAGGACTCCTCACCGCAGATGATCAGATCCACCGCACCCAGCTTCTCGATCCCCTTAGCCAGCGTGTAGGTCGTCGCCAGAGTATCGGCCCCGCCAAAAGCGCGATCACTGAGCAGATAGATGTGATCCGCCCCCATCGCCAACGCCACCCGCAAGAGCGGCGTGAAGAAAGGCGGCCCCATCGAGATGATGCTCACGCGCCCACCGTGACGCTCCTTTAGCGAGAGCGCCAACTCCATCGCGTTCATGTCCGGTGGGTTGATCTCGGAACGGGCGCCGGCGCGATCCAACCGCAGTGTCTCAGGATCAACGCTGACTTCTTCGGGCTTGGGGACTATTTTGACGCAGACGACGATGTGCAGTTTCGACATATACTCCTCCGATAAACTGACAGTTACAAGTTGCAAGTTGCAAGTTGCAGGTTGAAAGTTGTTAATGGTCAAGATGTTGGTTGAGGTAGGCGATGAATCCAGCAATGAGGCGGCTGGTTCCTGTAGATAGGGCGTAGAGCTCGTCAAATTCCGTCTGCGAGATATAGCCCTGATCCAATGCAACGTAGGCTTGCGCACGAACCTCACCACAAGAGCCTTTGGCGATATGCAGATAACGGACAAATACCCGGTTGTTCTGACTTTCAAATCCCTCGGCGATGTTGGAGATAACGGAAACTGCCGCACGCCGCACTTGATCGCGTAATCCAAAATCCCGGCTAAACGCGCCCTGACCGGTCATCTGGTAGACCAGCCGGCACAACTCCCGCCCTTTCTGCCAACTCTGAATATCCTCGAAACGCTCAATCTTCGCCATGTAACCGACCTCCAGCTGCTAACTTGCAACCTGCAACTTGCAACCTTCAACCTTTAACTTGCAACTCCCTTATCAATGCGGGTACCACCTCATGCACATCCCCCACGATGCCATAATCGGCGGCGGCGAAGATGGGGGCCTCCGGGTCGGTGTTGATGGCGATGACCGTCCCGGCTTCTTGAATGCCCACGGTGAAATGAAACGCGCCGCTGACGCCACAGACGATAGCCAGGTCGGGACGACAGACCACGCCAGTCTGCCCGATCTGCCGCGCGCGCTCGATGTAACCCTCATCCACCGGCGGGCGTGTCGCGCCAACCTCGCCGCCCAGCAGCTCGGCCAGCTCGTACAACATCTTGAAGTTATCGCCCACCCCGCGCCCACCCACCACCAGCACCGGGGCCTGGGTCAGATCGACGCCCGCGCCTACCAGTCGTTCCACTACGTGCGTGGTGACCAGCCCCGCGGGGAGCTCCACCGGCACGCGCACCACTTTGCCTTGCCGGCCCGGTACCGGCTCCGCAGACAGGAAGACGCCGGGCCGCACCGTCGCCATCTGGGGGCGATGATGCGCCATCTCGATGAGGGCCAGCACCCCGCCGCCAAAACCGGAAACCTCGCTGACCAGCACGCTGGCGGGATTCACGCGCAGATAGGTGCAGTCAGCTTTCAAGCCGGTGCGCAAGCGCACGACCAGCCGCCCGGCCAGTTCGCGGCCATTGCGAGTCGCTCTGAGCAGGAAGATGCTGGGTTTATGTTCCCAGAGCGCCTCGTAAGCGACCTGCGTGTAGGCGTCTACCGTAAAATGCTCCAGCAGCGGATCCTC
>JAIOSN010000152.1 GCA_021107605.1 Anaerolineae bacterium
TGGTGAATCATTTTTTTCTTAGCGCTTTAGCGTCTTTGCGGCAAGATATTCTCTCAGTGTCCTCCGTGCCTCCGTGGTGAGCCAACTTTTTCAGTAGGACTACTCCGCCAATTCCACCAGTACCTCCCGCAGCGTTACCCGGTCGCCATCCCCCTCACTGGCCGGCAACCGCTGGCCCGTCTGCATATCATACCAGCCCACGCCGAGATGGTACTCTCCCGCCGCCAGACCGTGCAAATCTAACGTCACCGTCTCGCTCACCACCTCCCCGGCGGCCCACCAGCTGGTCGGATAGCTCCAATTGCGCGGCATCGCATCATCCTGCGCCACCACCGCGCCCAACCCCACTTCATAGAGATGGACAAAACGTTTGTAATCCTGAGCCGGAGCACGTTTAGCTTGCCACCATACAGTTAGCCGTAATTCTTCTGGGGATATTTCATAATCGTACCCCAAAAGTTGCAAGACCTCGCCGAACTGCGCTTCCTGGGGGAAGGGTGGTGGGGCCGACTCAAAAGAGCGTGCGCGGAGCGTCACGGGTATTGACTCGGAAACTACGCTGCGCGTCAAACTCTCTCCCGCTTCTAAGAGTGTCAACTCCAACTGGTAGGGACCGGGAAGTAGCTGTGGTGGCAACTCCAGCTCTACTCGGGCGCGGACCCAGGTAAAGCGGGGCCAATCCGTGGTGTGCGATCCAGGAGCCAACGGCACTTCATGCTCCGCAACCACTGTCGCGTCCGGTGCCAACAACGTCCACTGAGCCGTCAGCTCGCCAGTAGGCTCCTCCAGCGCGTTCCACTCTGGATAGAAAGTCAATCCCTCGCCCACGGTGATCTCGGCTGGCAATCTCAAACCGAGAAATGCCACCCCGCCAGCCTGCGAGAGAATAGTCTGGCTTTTGCGCACCTGCTCATAGCACGCCTCCCGCAAGTTGAAGAGCACCGGCTTATGCAGCGTGAGCGGCACTTCGATTTCGCCGCCGCCCGCCAATGTGGCTTCCAGATAGGTGATCACCTGGAGTGTATATTCACCGGGAGCCACTCCCTCTGGCAATGTGAGCACCGGGTAATCTGTCACCCGCTCGCCTGGAGACCAGAGCGTAGTCGGCAAGTAACCGTAGCCTGGCTGCAGATCCTGCTGCACCAGCTGGCGTCCGTTCACATCCCGCAACCGCAACGAGAGGCTCCAATTGCGCGCCGTGCCGCTCGTTGACCAACCCATCTTTAGCCGGAGCAGCGTCGGACTGGGGTGCTCCGCCGTGACGGAGTGCAACGTCAGCTCGCCGTTCCCCAACGTCGCCACTACCGGCGCATCAACGGGCAAGCGCGGCCCTCGTGGCACGCGCACCGTCCCCACGTAGAGCGCGCCCATGCCGCGTTCCTGCGCTGTCACCCCGTGGAACTCCTCTACGGCGCTGTGGACGTGTAGTTCTAGCAGGTAGAGACCGCGCGCCAAATCTGCCGGTAACGTGAGCGCGAGCTCCTGCTCCGGCGTGATGCGGGCGCGCGTCTCCGCTAACGTGTAGGGCACATTGTGACGCGGCGTCGCCGGTGAAACCAAGCGTAGCGTCGCTATGAGTGGCGCGGAGAGGCGCGACCAGCTGGCAACCACCGCGATCCGCTCGCCGGGCGCAGCCTCGGCCGGTGCATTGACCGCGTCCAACTGCACGGCTCCAAAGTCCACCGGCCCCCGGTGCGGATAAGGCTGCTGCACAAAGTCGAAAAACGTCGCTGGTAATCCCGTGCCCATTCCGCCCTGCAATGCTCGGTAGGTTGCGGGCAACATCACTGCTAAAGTCAACAGGCTAATAGCTAACAGCAAATGGCTAATAGCTAATGACAAATGGCGAATTGCAGATGGCAAATTACTTCGTTGCTCTGCTAGTCCCTCATCCCTCCGGTGGAACAGGAGCGCCAGAACGCAGCCCAACGCCGTCACGCCAGAGAGCAGAAGCGACGCTGTGCGGAGCGGGGTGTTGCCCAAGCGCAGCGTGACCGTCTGCTCGCCGGCCGGTAATTCCACCGTCAAGCGGCCGGAACCGGTCAGCGGGTGGACGCTGGTGGGCGCGCCGTCCACCGTGGCGCGCCAGCCGGGCCACCAGTGGAGCGGGAACGTCACTGGGCCGGCGTGGGCCAGTTCCACTTGCCAGCGTTGGCGCGCCGGTGTCCGTTCCAAGAGCGTTGCTGAGAGCACCATCCCGTCAGCGGCGCAGGGGCGAGCGGTATTCACACCATCCACCACCGCCTCGGCGATGTAGAGACGCGGCGCCACATCCGCCGGCAGATACTCGTAGCGGATCGTCGTGCCGATATTGCCGGTGAAGGATTCGTAGAGGAGCAAGTTGTCCCACGTGACATCCTCGCCGGCGATGAGCAGCCGGTCAAGGTTTAGGTTGAGCAACGCTGAAGAGACGATCAGCGCGCCCAATAAAACGTAAAACAGTCCGTGCAACACCTCACCGCTGCGCCGCTTCGCTCCCTCGCTCCCTCGCTTTT
>JAIOSN010000112.1 GCA_021107605.1 Anaerolineae bacterium
CTTGCAAACCCTCAACGAAATGAGCTAGATATCCCTGTGTCCAGGGAAGGAGCAGAATTATGGCGAGCGCCAGAAGTAGGGGGAGGAATATCTTGCGGTAACGCATTACTCCTAACATGCCGAACGCGGCTACCGCGCCCACCATAGATCCGCGCGAAACAGTCAGTCCCAGGCAGAGTCCCAGTAGAGCGATGAGGGGGATGAGTAGACCGCGCTTCAGAACCGGGTTGGAGGTGAAGAGCTGGGGGAGAGCGATGGCTAAAGCCAGATTGAGTAAACTGCCCAGTACGTTGGGATCCACCGAGGTTGAAGTGGCGCGCTGCATCAGCGCCGGATCGTCACGGATGTAACGGAGTACGCCTCCGCCTACCGGGTATCCCACCCGTCCCAGCGCGGAGAGCGCTTGCATAGCCAGCGCGTCGGGAATGAAGTAGAGGATGATGCCTAGCAAGGCTGCGCCTCCGGCCAGCAAGAGGAAGACGCGGGTCAAGCGTTTCAGCCGCTCAATTCCGGTGACGGTGTTGGTGACTAAAAAGAAGAGTCCGATGCTCATCAGAACTTCGGCGAAATGGCGGATCAGATAGCTGCCCATGTGGGAATGTGAGAGTCCCGCTACAAATGCGCCGATGGCTATCAGCGCGAAGGCCGCGATGGGGCCATCCAGGGGGGTGGTGACAAACTCTGACTTCCGTTGCCCCAATATCAGGGGGGCTAGCCAGATGAAGAAGAGTCCCACTAAGGCCAGATCAAGAAAGGTGGGGGTAAAGCCAATACTGAAGGGGAGTGAGCCGAAAGGGAGGAGAGTGACCAAGCCTATCACGCCCCAATAGGCCACCTCGATGTTGCGTAAGGCGAGCAGCGCGTAGCCGGCCACCAACACTAAAGCCGCCAGCGGTATGATGCCAAACTCCGCCAGTAACCAACTACAGCCACTGCCGCCGGCCACGATTAGCAAGAACGTAAAGGCCGTCGTCAGCCAGCGATGCCGCGAATGTAATATCCAGTGGAGCGGTGTCGCGGCTATGAAGTCCTGCGCTGTGGTGAGCCAACCATCCATCTTGTCTTATCTCCTTAAGAGCGGATTATACCGCTGGGAGAGGGTGCGTCAAGGATTGGAGGGGGAGCGTCGTAGCGTCACAGCGTTACCTTTGCTCTGCGTGGCTCAAGCAAGGCAGAGAATCAATCAAAAAAGACAGGCCAACTGCTGTGAAGTAAGGAATGACTGGTGCTTGATGGGAGGGTGTAATGGGGGACTTTGCCAGACTAGCTGGCTAGACTTCTTTCAGCTCTATGCCTTTCATTGTGTAGTAGAAAGCTAGCGACTCCCGCATCCCGTAGTTGATACGTCGCTCTACTTGATCCATCACGTCCAGGAAGAGTAACCCATGTTTCGCTCGCGGGCAGAGAATCCCCAGGCGAGGTTTCTTAGTGGATTTGTCAACGGCCCAATCTCCATTGTAACGTTGGCGGAAAACTTGGCCCAGAAAGGCTCCCCAGAGAGTCAAAAGAGTCTGATTGGGATGGGGGAATTGGCGAGTGTGGCGATCAATCCATTCATCCAACAACTGCACACCACTGGAGTTGTATTCTGCTTCAGCGCGGGCGAATCTATTAAGACTAAGGCGCGCACGTTCTGCCAGGTGTTCCATTTGGCGGTTTTCAGTAGGTGGTAAAAAGCGTATGGATTGTTTGCTCATCTCTTCACCTATTTTTCAGCTAAATCCTACGTGATTATAACACGCATAATCTCCGCGACAAACCCAGGGGCGGTGGTTTCTGCTAGCTTGTCAGCCTGGGTCTCTGTGACTTTGCATGGTTGGTACACCGCGACGTAAATTTTTCACCACAGATCACACAGATTGCACTGCTTTTTTTCGCGTGCATTGGCGTCCATTCGCGGTTGATTTTGGTTCGACCCAGAGAAATCCTAAAGAGTCGGCCATCCTTGCGCCAGCAGGAATTACTAAAATTCGCAATCTTCAGTATAATCAACTTGAGAGCAGTTTGGGGAAGCAGATATCACCAGCTCTTCACAAAATTCAACTGCTCATTAATTAGCCAGGAGGTGGCTTATGAAGAATAGATTGTGGTGGTTGGTAGTAGGCTTGTTGCTCTTTTCATTGGCATGTAACACGTTTGCGGGGGGGGAGGAAGATAATGCCGCGACTTCTCAACCTGAGGATCCTCCTGCGGCGACGGCAACCGAGAAGCCGCCGGTGTCCGAGGAAGGCGACGGTTTCACCATCCAGGTGGCAAATCAGAGTGACTATGGGATTTGCTACGTCTTTATCTCGCCCAGCGAGTCGGATGACTGGGGTGAAGATTGGTTGGATGAGGCAGAGACCATCGCCCCCGGAGCGACGCGGGACTTTGAGGTTCCGGCCGGCAACTACGATGTCAAGGTCTCCAATTGTGAGTTCGAGACGCTGACCACGGCATGGGAGATCGCTGCGGCGGATACCGTTGAAGTTGGTGGTAATGGACGGATCGCCTTTGTGCTTACCAACGTCAATGAGGTCGATGTCTGTTATGCGCAACTCTCGCCCTCGTCATTAGACAGCTGGGGTGATGATGCGCTAGGCGATAAAGAGATTCTCGCGGCAGGTGATTCGCGGGTTTTCTTCTTGATGCCAGGAACCTACGATATCTTGTTGAGCGATTGCGACGAGCAGGCTTTGGCGGAAGAATACGAGCTGGAGATTACTCAAGATGCTGCTTGGACGCTAACTGGTGACGGGTTGGTGCAGGATGGCATGGTTGATGACGGCGGGCCTTTCTATTTAGAGGTAGAGAACGCCTCTGATTACGATGTTTGTTACATCTACATCTCTTCCAGTGATGCCGATGAATGGGACGATGATTGGTTGGGAGAGGGAGAGACGATCTCGTCCGGAGAAAGTTGGCGTTCTGAATACATCCCGGCTGGCTCGCATGATATCAAGCTGGAAGACTGCGCTGGAGCAGTCTTAGCGACCGCTTGGGAGATAAAAGTTGATACGACCATGACCATTGGTGGTTTCGGCCAAACATCTTTGGAAATCATCAATGAGAGCAGTACCGAGATCTGTTATGCTTATTTCTCGTTTTCATCGGCAGATGAATGGGGGATGGACTGGATGGGGCAGTACGAGACCATCCTAGCGGATGGCGGCACACGCATATTCTTTGTGGAACCGGGCACCTATGATCTCTTAGTGCAGGATTGCGATGGTGATGACCTGGTCACTGAAACTGAGGTAGTGATAGACGCGGATGGTACTACTTGGACCATCTCTGATTAAGTTAGTTAGCAAGCTATTCGTTCAGGCCTCCGATTTCAGAAAGAAATCGGAGGCCGCTATGTAAGGGGGAATCAGATGAAATTAAATCCACAACTATTGGCCTTATTGGCCGCTATGGCCTGGGGGATCGGAGGGTTCTTTGAGAAAAAGGGGCTGCATCTGGGCAACCTCTCCCCGCAGATGGGGATCACCATTCGCACCGCCGTCGCGTTGTCTGTGTTGGGATTGCTCAGCTACACCGAGTGGTCATCTCTGGCGCAGGCCGGGCCGAAGTCTCTGGCGATGATGATCATCGGCGGCGGCCTTATTGCCGGCGTCGGGGGGATGCTCTGCTTTTACGCCGCGCTCAAGGGGGCGCCTTTGGGGAAAGTTATGCCTATCGCCTTTACCTCACCGTTCTTCGGCGTGCTGCTCGGTCTGCTGACCGGCGCGGAGTCGCTCACGCCCCAGAAGATCATCGGGATGCTGCTGACCATCGGTGGCATTATCGTACTTACTATGGAGTGAGGCCGCTGCCGATGATACGAGCCGGAATGCTATCAACCTTACCATCAGAACAGGAGAAAATTCAATATGGACATTCTATATCTCATCATCAGTTTGCTTGCCGGCGCAGTACTGGTCTATTTCCTGCTGACCAGGGATCAGGAATCCAATCGCAAGGCCTGGCAGCAACAGGTGCGCGAAGCGTACCGGGCTAAAATAGCTACTGAGCAAGCCCGACTTGCCCAGGACTACGAGGAGAAATTTCACACCCTGGAGATAGAACACGCTGCCGCTATCAAGCAAGCCCGAAAAGATAGCACCAACCAGAGTCGGGCCGTGCTCAAAGGGAAAATGGCGGAACAGATCGCGCCGTTGTTGCCCGGCTTTAACTATTGGCCCGCCGACGCTCGTTTCTTAGGCGACCCGATAGATTATGTGGTCTTCAATGGTTATTCTAAGATAAAGGATAACCATACTGATGGTGATGATCTGGAGGTCGTGATCTTGGACATCAAAAAAGGGCGCGCGGGTCTCACGCGGGGCCAGCGACAGATCGCCAGGGCCATTGAGGAGGGTCGCGTGCGCTTCGAGATCGTGCGCATCTCCGATGACGGCACGGTGAAATCACATGCGTGGCGGGCGCGAAGCCGGAAGTCAGGTGGCTAGAGTCTGTAAAGGAATAGTTTTCCGCACTGACGCCCCCGGGACGGGGGCTTAGAGCAAGAAATACGGGAAGTTATACTTTTACGAGTCCTTAGTGTGTTGGCTCAATCCTAAGCACCGCGCCCGTGCGCCGGGGTGGCAGGACGGGACACTAATCCCTGATCACTCATCACCATTCCCTCACCTTTTCGCTTTCTCGCTTTATCGCTCACTCGCTTTATCGCTTTCTCGCTTTATCGTATCCCCGGTGGAATGCGTACCCCTATTTTCGCCAATATCCAGGCTATGGTAAGCGTGGGGATGGGTTGCGTGCCGGGAATCAGCCCTTCAACTAACGTCACACCGCGTAAATTCTCTAATCCCAGGTGACTGAGAATGACCCAGCCCACCGGCGCGCCGAGGAAATCCAGCCCGAAATCTAGGAGGTCGAGGATGATCACCAACACCAGCGGCACGTGGCTTAGCGTGGTGAAGAAATCGGCTTCTGCGGGGATCCTGATATTCTTGAGTCTCCGGTAGGTGAGCAACAGGAGCAAGAGTGCCAGGACAAGGCTGCTCCCCATAGCGATCAGCGCGCCGGTGATGAAGTTGTGAAGATCTAAGGTTGGGAAATCCATTGATAACTCCTCAGTGAAAACTAATAGCTGGTTCTGGGGGAACAATTATTCAGGATGACGCTTAGTCCACGACATCCCCGAACTTTGCACGCAAATCATCCTCAAAATGTTGAGCTTGGGTACAAATGCGACAAACTTGCATCCAGTTGGTAGTAATCTGTGACGCAAGGGGGCGATACTTGCTAACACTTTTGCGGATAGTGTTCCCTCTGCGCCCAAGATATCTCCCATACTTTTTAAGAGTCAACTGGTATGCCGGATGCTGGTCACGATCATGTCCCTGGTGGACACATTCATAATCGGGGGTGTTGCAAAGTGGATCATCAGGGTAAAGTGCGGCAAAAGTCCAGTTCTCCAGGTCTTGTGCTGGGAATACCAGCAGGACTGCGGATGGTAATTGATCAATAGAGCGTTGGAACCACCGGCAAACTACTTGTTCCAACCTTGTCACTGTGGTTGCGATGGGAGGACAAACTGGCTGTACATCACGAATGAGGTCAGTCAAGCCGTTGTCCTGCAAATCACGCTCGGTGACAATATCCGCATCTAACATGATTACCAATAGGTCTAACGGGGGGCCGGTATCAGCAGAGATAATTTTTTCTAGATCTGAACCTGCCCGCTGCCAGGTTTCCTTACACCACCTGCGGATTCCTTTCCAGCCATTGCCGCGCTCGCTATGCACGGAAATGGGCTGCAAGGGGAAAAAGCGGTGTTGTCCAGGATGAAGATATCCAATGACTGCCTTCAATACCAATTCGTCTGTGGGGCCTTCTACGACTGTTCCGATATTCATTGATACCCCTTTACAGGCTAGGAACCCCACCTAGACGCCCCATAACCCATAAATTGGATAATGAGAGGCCGTTTTGATCCGCTTGCAGGATATCTTTTGAGACTTGTACCCGATATACTTTGGTAGCGCCTCCGGTCTCGAAGCCACGCTCTACGGCAAAAAGTCGAATGCAATCATCTTGCAAATCCAGACCATCCTACACTAAGGGGTTGTGTGTGGTAAGTAGGGCTTGCCGTGGCGGGTCGGAAGCGAGCATTAAGCGGCAGAAGAGACGTGTTACCGCACGTGCTAAACGCGGGTGCATGGCCTGGTCAAAGTTGTCGATAGCAAAAAGCCTGGGGGTGCGTGGATGTAGTGCCAGCACTAGGACGAAGAGTACATACAATACTCCCTCGCTGGCATCGTAACCAGAAATCTGGTTGCGCCCCTCGCGCATCCAAACGTCCTCAAAGCGTAACAGTTTTCGACTGACAGGCACGTTCGAGGAGAGTAGCTGTCGCGAAGGTTGGGTGACGTCGAATTGCGCGACCCAATCCAACAGCTCCCAGAGCTCATCTAAATCCAATTTCCCCAACTGCTCTCCCTTCAAATCTAAAATTTCTTCAATGGCTTCGGGTAGGCGCCCGCCGAACAACCCCACGGGATCACGTTGAGAACTATCTGGTGCTGTCCCTCGTAGCATGGGTGTATGGGGTGAGAAGATGGCATACGACTCCAAATAATCCAACAAGTCCTCGATCCCTTTCCCTAGATCCAAATAGCGCCGGGCAAAATGCACCAATCCTGCTTCAGCCTGGAGTTTTGGCGTCTCTGGTAACTGTTCCAATCCTCCGCTGAGCCGTTTTCCTCGTGGACTACGTCCGACAATCTGTTCCTGCCCGCGCCAGAGACTTTCGGTTCTGTAGATCCACCGAGGATTAGGGTCTTTTATAGGATTATCTAAGGCAACTTTATATCTAGCGATTTTTCCGGTCTCTGTACTGCTGGCTTCAAAGGTGATTGTAGTGCGCCAGCTATGTTCTCTCAACGATGTTTTGTAGAGTTTGGGAGTGCCCAAGCGTACTCCACGGGCGCTTAATTCTTTATCACTAACTTCTCCCGCTGCTGCGGCGCTCAAGACTCCTAACGCCTCTAGCAGACTGGTTTTGCCGCTACCATTTGCGCCAATCAGAACATTTACTTGTCCTAATTCCAAATCTTGGAGTTCTAGCAAGGATTTAAATCCAGCTATGCTGATCTTATCTAACATGAGATTATCTCCTTCTAACAAGCCTGAAACTTTGCGTAATTGGTGAAAAACAAATTACACCAAACTCAGAAACGCCTCCGGCAAAGCGTGGACGACGTCGCTGGCTCGCATCCCCGCCTCTCCGTATTCTTGACGGGCCAGTTCCCCGGCCAGCGCGTGCAGATATGCCCCGGTCACGGCGGCCTCGAAAGCCTCCAATCCCTGGGCGCGCAGCGCCACAATGACCCCGGCCAGCACGTCGCCGGTGCCGGCCGAGGCCAGCCCCGCGTTGGCAAAGGGCAGGAGCAATGCCCGCCCGTCAGCCGCCGCGATGACGGTGAACGCACCTTTGAGCACGACTACCTGTCCCCATTTTTGCGCGTACTCCCCGGCGACCTGCCAGCGGTCGGCTTGAATTTCCGTCACACTCAGACCGGTCAACCGCGCCATCTCGCCGGGATGAGGGGTGAGGATGCTTTGGGGCGATAGCAATTCCGGCCAGTTGGGTTGCGCGCTCAAAATGTTCAACCCGTCAGCATCTACGATCAGGGGCGGGAGTTGCCGTTGCTTCCTTGCTCCTGCTACATTCTCGGCAGAGAGAAACCCAGGTCGCCGCTTTCCCGAGTTGTGACCGCATAATTCCTTGATGAACTCCACCGTCTCCGTCGCTTGCCCCAAGCCTGGTCCCACCAGGAGCGCGTCATATTCCGCCAGCGGTTCCTGGAGCGTGGAGAGCGCATCCGAAGTGATGGCCCCCAGCACCTCCGGCAGGAGCAGGTAAGTGGCCTCTGGCGCCAGTGGTACCAGGCTGGCATGTAGCGAACCGGCTATCCCCAGCGTGACCAACCCCGCGCCGCTGCGCACGGCAGCTTGTGCGGCCAGAGCCGCGGCGCCCGTGTAATTCACCGAACCGGCGACCAACAACGCTTTACCAAAGGTCCCCTTGTGCGCGTTGCTCCCTCGTTGCGGCAACCAGGCGCGGATCAGTTGCGGCATCGCCAACGCCGGGCCGTCTGGGGAAGGCGTCACTTCGGTGGGAATACCAATCTCGGCCACTACCAGCTCGCCGGTCAGCTCTGCGCCGGGGAAGCGGAACTGTCCGGGCTTGGGATGAGCGAAGGTCACGGTGAGCTGGGCCGGCAAGGTCAGCGGGGCCGCCTCTCCCGTGTCGAAATCCAGTCCGGAAGGCCCATCCACGGCAACGATGAATGGCGTGGGGCGTCTTTGCTGCTGCGGGCGATTGAGAGACGTTAGCGGACGTTGCCGGCGCTGGGCCAATGCTGCCCGCGTTACCCGGAGTATTGCGACGATACCACCTCGGAGGGGCAGTTTAGCTCCTGTGCCCAGCAGCGCGTCGATGAGTAGCTGCGACCAGGAGAGTAAACGGCGTAATTCGCCACCTTCCGTCTCCTCCGCGTGAGTGTAGATCGCTACTCCATGCTCCATCGCCGCTTTGAAGACCGGATCGCTCTCCGGGTCGCGTGTGTGGGAGAGATACGCCGTCACCTGTGCGCCGGCCTCGGCCAGATAACGGGCCGCGACCAGTCCATCGCCGCCGTTATTCCCTGGCCCCACCAGCACCAACACCCGGCGACCTTTGACCTGCTGGCGTTCCAAAATTGCGCGCGCGACTCCTTGTCCGGCTAAATCCATCATCCGCTGATATGGATGTCCGGTCGCGGCGGCGGCTTGTTCCAACTTTTGTATTTCAGCTACGGATAGAATACGCATAGATATCCTTTTTGTTAATCTAAGGGAAATTCCACTGCCGCAGCGGCGGGATTACCGGCGACATCCACTATCGGGATATTTTCCAGGCCAGGATAGGTATATTGCCCTACCTGCAAAATGTAGGGGGGCGGCGGCGCATCCGGTGCGATGGTGAGCGAAAATTGCATCTTTATGTGATCCCCCGGTTGCCAGCGGGATGTGGGCCAGCCTACATCATCCACCTGGCCGCAAGTTTGCCCCTCTTGAGATAACCAGTGAATGAACCAATGTACGTCTTGCTGATAGGGGCCGCTGGTGCTTTCCCAGCCCAAGATGACCTGCACAGTTTCTCCCGGCGCTGCGTTCCCTCTTATCTGATACCCTAGCAAGCGACTACCAGAAGCCCACTTGGCCGAGGCCGGTTGCAGGTCGGCAAAAGAGTCTCCCTGGCTAGCTGGCTCCCATAAGTGATAATGATATTGCTCGCCCCAGGGCGAGGCGGGGAGGGGTGTCGCCACCGCTCGCGTGCCGGTGAGGGTTTGGTTAGCCGTCAGCACTTCGGAGGCTACCAATAGCACCGCTCTATGAGGTGGGTAAACGGTCGTGTGATGTCCATCAACGAGCCGATGGACTGTCCCCGCTAGCAACGCATTGAGAACGGCTGCTTTCTCATCCCAGGGTTGAGTGCCGGGCAACAATAACAGCGCCTCTTCAGCTTCTTGTTCTGTGACCAGAGCGCGTGTCTGCTGGGCGGCGCTCCACCAATAACCCAACGGGGTGCCATACCCTGCGACGCCCTGCTTTACATCCTGTAAAGTATGTACCCAAATATTCCCCTGCCAGAGAGCGACCAGGAGTAACAAGCCAGTGGCTAACCAACCTAGCCTGTTGTGGCGCCGGCAAGCCAGTTCCACGCCTGCGGCGGGCAATACGTAGAGGGTCGGTAGCAATACGATCAGATAGTGAAATTGAATTTCAAAGGGAAATAGCAAAGCCGCGAGGGATGTAAGCACAAGCCAAGCCCCCAAAAAACGTATCCGCCGGTCATCTCTTCGTTGGAATAGAAAGAGTATTCCTCCCAATGAAAATATGACCAACAATAGAACAACTAACCCCTTGAGAGTGAAGAGTGTAGCGGGCCAAGACGTGCCCAATAACCAACTTGAAATCCAGCCGGGGAGTGGTGGCAGAACGGATTTGCCGGCCGCGCTGGCCTGGTTTAGGAAACTAGGCAGTTGCGGCGCGACCGTGAGTAAATATGGGAGGCAGGGAATGATGAAGGCCGCGGCTGCTATTCCCAGTTGCCGCCAGGTGAGCTCTGAGCGTCGTTCCCAGTAGAGCCAGATTAGGGCGGGCAGCAGCAAGAGCGGGGAGAACGTGGTGAGCAGGAGGAGGGCAAAGGCAAAAGTGGCTACAGCTGCGTAGCGTCCGGCTCGCTCGCGGGGGACGCTAAGAAATGCTAGCCCGGCGCCTAAGAAAAATGTGGTTAGCGGGAGTAGTAAGTCAGCAGTGAAAAGCTTGCGTGCATAGAGAATCGCCTGCGGGTTGAACGCCAATAATAATCCAGCGCTGAATGCGGCGCGTTTGCTAAGTAGCCGGCGGAGAATTAGATAGAATGCCCCGGTTGCCAGGGCCGCTAGCAAGCCTAGCCAGCCGGTGGCCACGCGGGGATCGCGGCTAATTTTCAATGGTAGGGCCAGGGTATAGATCAACAGGGGAGCTTTGGGGAAACCGATGGAGGCAGTCGAGCCGGTCCAGCGCCAGACGCCGCGTAACAATTGGTAGGCTAGCTGATAGTGGCGGGCCTCATCTATCTTGAATTCGGCCAAATTTAGATACGTGAGACGGGGAAGTGCTGCTAAGAGTATCAGAGCGCTAGCCAGCAACTGGTCATGCCAGGAGTGCAGTGAGGAAGTGGGCATTTCAGGCGGTGTGCGCATGTCCCACTGCGCCGGGTGGATCCCCGCGCAGCAACGCGATAGCGTGCGGCAGTGCTGGGATGATTACTTGGAGATTCTCGCAGGCGGCTATGGGGCTACCGGGCAAGTTCACGATGAGCGTTAGTCCACGGATGCCGCAGACGGCCCGCGAGAGCATGGCGTGGGGCGTGATACGGAGAGATGCCGCGCGCATAGCCTCGGCTAGACCGGGCGCTTCCTTTTCGATCACCTCGCGGGTCGCTTCCGGCGTCACGTCACTGGGCGTGAACCCGGTCCCGCCGGTGATGAGGATGAGGTCTATCTCACCGCCATCGGCCCAGACGCACAGTTGCGCGGCGATCTTGGCGTGGTCATCGGGCAAGATCGCCGTGGCAACGATCTTAGCGGGGAGAGTTCGTCTGACCAATGTTTGTAGCGCCGGCCCGCTCTTATCCGCGTAGATACCAGCTGCGGCGCGGTCGCTGGAGGTGAGTACGGCAACCCGAATGGGATCAGGCATAATATTTATCCTTCAGAGCAAGGGGACTACTTCGCTAGTTCGTGAATACGTTGGAGCAATTCCTGGGGACGGAAAGGTTTGAGAATGAACTCAGTTGCTCCCAGGCGGAGACATTTATCTTTTAGATCCATACCGGAAATCATGATGACTGGAATCTGCGACATGCGCGGATGGCTTTTCAGTTTCTTCAAAACAGGGAAAGTATCGACGCCGGCTAGATGCACATCTAGCAAGATGAGATCGGGCATAGTTTCTTCAGCAGTCGGTAAAATATCCGTGAGCTGGCTTACCGGGACCGGTTGATCGCCTTCCAATTCCAACAAGGTGGACAGTAAGCCACGCATAGTTCGATCATCTTCCGCAATAAGTATTTTCGCCATCGTCATTTTCTCTCCTCAGATATCTTTAGTACAACGTATTTTACCATATTCCAGCCGCTATGGAATAGAGCCGGACGTTGAAGCAGCACGGCCGGCAATCGCACGCCTACTGAAGTAGGCTACCAGAGACCAGGGGGCCGTTGCTCCACCTACGTGGAGCAGATCTAGCGTGTTAACGCCCGGCGCCGCCCGCGGGGATCACAATCCCCGCGAAGCACCAAACACCGGTGGGGCTATTTATGCCCAGCTTGCTGGCTTCTGCTTAACGCATATTATAAGAGTACGTTTCATTGCGGTTGAATTTCTGGTGGAGTATGGTGTGTTCCGTTTTGAGAAGATTTACGCAACACGCAACCTGGACGCATCTCGCAACTCATTTGAAACATACCCATATCATAAAAGATACTGAAAAGCGAGAGGGCAACTTCGTAACCGTAGCCCGCAATTTGAGCAAACCTATTTCAGAGGAGGGAGAGATGATTTTGGTGACGGGCGCGACAGGGCATGTGGGGAATATGTTGGTGCGGAAGTTGTTATCCCGTGGTGAACGGGTGCGGGTGATGGTGCTGCCGGATGATCCCTGCGTCTCGTTGGCGGGGTTGGACATGGAGTGCGTGAGTGGTAACGTGCTCGCTCCGCCGGCGTTGGAGCGGGCGTTGGCCGGGGTGGAGACGGTCTATCACCTAGCCGGCATTATCTCTATCTTGCCGGGCGCGGAGATGTTGATGCAGCGCGTCAACGTTGAGGGGGTGCGCAATATAGCCCAGGCCGCGCTCCAGGCGGGAGTTCGGCGGATGGTACATGTAAGCTCGGTACATGCTTTCCGCCGGCCAGCGCAGAGTAGAATGGTGGACGAGACGGAGCCGTTGGCCTTGGAAGGGGCGGCGGCCGGCGTTTATGACCGCACCAAAGCGGAAGGTACGCAGGCGGTCTTGGAGGTGGTGAAGGAAGGCTTAGACGCGGTGATCGTTTGTCCTACCGGCATCATCGGGCCGCACGACTATCTCCGTTCGGAGATGGGGCAGACGATCTCGGAGTACACAAGGAAACGTCCGCATCTGTTGGTAGCGGGCGCGTATGATTTTGTGGATGTGCGCGATGTTGTCCAGGGTGTTCTGGCGGCCGGCGCGCAGGGGCACAGCGGTGAACTCTACATCTTATCGGGGACGCATATTGCTCTGCCGGAGTTACACGATTTGGTGCAGGAACTGGCGGGGATCCATTCTCCCAAGCTGGTGTTGCCGTTCAGCTTGGCTTTAGCTGGAGCGCGGTTGGCGGAGCTCGGTTATCGACTGACCAAGATAACGCCCCGTTTTACCAGCTATGCGTTGCGCACGGTGCATGATAGCGCGCTCTTCAGCCGGGCCAAAGCAGAGCGTGAGTTGGGGTATCATCCGCGCACCCTGCGGGAGACGCTGGCGGATACTATCGCGTGGCATGGAGCGCGGGCTTGAGGAGTTCCAAGCTAAGAAAGTCAGTAGCCGCGGTTTCCATACCGCGCCTAGCTACGCAACGACACCGGCTAGCCCCGTGAACGGGGCGTGGCTCCGTAGCCCTGGCACTTTAGCCCCGCGCAGGCTCGGCAACCGCAGACCGGAACGCCCCGGCCTGAAGTGCCAGGGCTACGCAACAACGCCCGCTGAAGCGGGCTAGGATGTCCTTCCGAGCCAAGCAAGGAATCTGCGCGCTCGGCATTTGGAGTAGCCGCGGTTTCCATACCGCGCCTAGCTACGCAACGACACCGGCTAGCCCCGTTCACGGGGCGTGGCTCCGTAGC
>JAIOSN010000048.1 GCA_021107605.1 Anaerolineae bacterium
TTGCGCCTTAGCGGTGAAATTTTCGGTTTTTCCAGTAGACTCTTTCTTTAGCTTGACGATTTATCGCCCTTGCCTCGTTTAACCCGCCGATTCACCGCCGGGACTGAAACTTCCCTGAAGTATCCCCAACAGGTCAGCCGTGGAGGAAAGAATCAAGTTCGCTCTGCAGCGTTCCAACTCTGGACGCTCCCCGAAGCCGCAGAGCACACCTACCCGCCACGCGCCGGCCCGTTTGGCAGAGAGGATATCAACCGGTGTATCGCCGACCAACACGCATTGTGCTGGCGACAGGCCCAGTTCGTGCGCTGCGTAGAGCACCGGTTCAGCGTGCGGCTTGAGCCGGGAGGTGCTCTCTTGCGTCACCACCACAGAGAAATGTTCCCGCAACTCATGCTGCGCCAAAAAGGCGAGCGCGTCCTGCCGAGGTCGGGTGGTAACTACTCCCAATGGAGTTCCCTCCGCGTGCAGATAGTCCAATAATTGTTTCACCCCGGTGATGAGGGGAAAGAGTGGTTTCTGCTGACGGCTCAAACGGCTCCGCAAGTAGAAAAAGAAAGTATCCAGCCCTATCGTGTCCAACATAGTGACCACGCCGTTCATGGGAGTTTCACCGAACATCACAGCGCGGCGGGCGATCCGGGCAGCTCTCTCATCCCCCAAAAAACGGAGGTGCTGCGCTAAGCTGGCAACCGCTTGGTCATCCGTATCCATCAGCGTGCCATCCAAATCAAAGAGCCAAGCTTGAATATCATTCAAGGGAAAAGTTACTTTCATTTTTTGCACCTGCCATTATAATTAGAGCGGAATTTTATCGAGTAAAGAATAGTACAGTTAAAATTAGTTTTGAGTCTGAATGGTTATGGGGCAAGGAAACGAATATGGTTGATTCTACAACTGATAAACAAGGACTCTTCCGTCCGGGCCAAGCGGACTGGTTGCGCAAAGAAGGTGCTCAAAACCTGGATAGCGACCAAAAGGCGCTCTTGTTGGCCCTGATGCAGCTGGAGGCCGAATTGGGTCTAGAGCTGGCGCCGGAGGAAGCCCAAGCTATAGAATCGCTGAGCGAGCAATTGCCGGGCACCAATGCAGAGTGGCTCCAGCGCGCAATGCAACAATTGGTCAAATCTCCTGCCGATCCTAAGCGGCAAACCGCTTGGCCCAAATTGAAAAGTGATTGAAGATTTCACCACGGAGGCACGGAAAACACAGAAATTTGGGGCTCTGGGACTTTGCATAGTTGGCGCCCCGCGACGTAAATTTTTCACCTCGGATTACACTGATTTTTTTACTTTTTCCCGTGCTAATTCGTGAAATCCGTAGTTAATTTTAACTCGACCACGCGAATTCCCCAAGAGCCATTTTTTTTCTTAGCGTCCTTAGCATCTTTGCGGTGAACTATCTTTTCTCAGTATCCTCCGTGCCTCAGTATGAAAATAATCCCCTACTTCATAACTCCTTAGCTTTCTCCAAGCCCCACAAATCCATCACCGTGATGGTGGCCGTGAGGAGCAATGGCGCGGCGGTCAGGAGCGGCGATTCGGTACGCACGACGTAGGTAGGGCCCGATGGGGGATGTATTATTTCTCCCAGCCAGATGCCCAGCTCCGCATCACTCTCTTCTGGATCAGCAGGCAGCACGAAGAGCTCGTAGAACTGTGCGCTATAGCGACTGCCGCGCGCCTCGATCTGATTCCCTCCGGCGAGCATGATACGGTAGCGTGGTAAGTGTAGCAACATGCGATCCACGATAGTCCAATGTTCCTCGATGGTGGCAATAGCTTGCCCATTGCTCTCCACAAAAAGATGAAACCGGTCCCCCTGCCACCAACTGCGATCCTCCCAATCGAGATGTGCTATCCGCTCACCGTTCGCATTTTCGAAAAAGATAGTTTCCGGCTGCGCTTTAAGCCCGGTCCCCGGCCAACGCACCGTCATTTTAAGCTGGTCCTCTGAATCGGTCAGACGATAGCGGTAGGTATAAACCTCGGAGAAGGCGTCGCGATAGAGATAGTAGATCATTCCACCTGCCCCTCTCTGGGTTCTTCCAACGATTGCAACAGCGAACGGGCCATCTCTCTATTCACGCCCCGCGATTGCCCCTTTTGGACATCCTCGGTGACGATACCCAGCTCGGTAAGTAGATCAACGATGCGCGCCGAGCGCGTGTAGCCGATGCGCAGGCGTCGTTGGAGAAGCGAGATGGAAGCGCGATCTTCGGCCAACAATACTTCTACGGCGGCAGGCACTAATCCATCCTTGAAGTGTGCCGCGGGATCATCGAATTCGGGGAAGAGCGCCGGTTGGACTAGCGCGGCGTGCAGTCCAACCGGCGGCATGGGGATAGCGGCTTCTGGCACGGTGGCGCCAGGTTTGGACGTTTTGTGCCAAAACTCTATCAGCCGCTCAATCTCGCGGTCGGAGACGAAAGTCCCTTGCAAGCGTAAAGGATGCCCCACATCGGGGGCCTGGAAGAGCATATCGCCACCCCCCAGCAGCCGCTCGGCGCCGGGCGTATCTAAGATTACCCGCGAATCTATGGATGAGGCCACGGCGAAAGCTATGCGCGCGGGGAAATTGGCTTTGATCAATCCCGTGACCACATCGATGCTGGGCCGTTGGGTGGCAATAATAAGATGGATGCCGGTGGCCCGCGCCATTTGGGCCAGCCGGCAGATCACGCGCTCCGTCTCCTCGGCGGATTTCATCATCAGATCAGCCAGCTCATCCACCACCACCACGATATAGGGAAGAGTTTCTGCCTCCGCGTGCTCTGTCGCATAGCGGTTAAAAGCGTCGATATGCTGGCTACCCACGTTAGCAAAACGGCGGTAGCGGCTATCCATCTCACGCATGACCCATCTCAGCGCGGGGACAACCTTCTCGACGTCCACAATGACCGGCGCCAAGAGATGTGGTATCCGGTTATAGGGGGTCAACTCCACCCGCTTGGGATCAATGAGCAACAGACGCAAGGTTTCGGGGGTATTTTGGAGCAAGAGCGCGCTGATGATGGCGTTGATGCAGACAGATTTTCCAGCTCCCGTCGCGCCGGCGATGAGCAGATGGGGCATGGCGCGCAGATCGGCGGCGACGGCTTGCCCGGAAACATCCTGCCCCAGGCCCATGCAAAGAGTGCTCCTCAATTGAGCAAAGGCTCCCGATTCCATCACGTCCCGCAACCCTACCACTGCCGATTCCACGTTGGGCACCTCAATACCAACCAGACTCTTGCCGGGGATAGGGGCTTCAATGCGGATGGATTTCGCGGTGAGGGCCAGCGCCAGATCATCCGCCAGCGACGCGATCTTGCTCACCTTGATCTTAGTCCGTTTGCCGCTGCGCGCGGTGCGGAAGAGCGGTTCAACGCCAAATTGGGTGATTACCGGCCCGGTGTTGGTCTCCAGCACTTTAACCGGCGCACCCAGACTGGCCAGAGTAGTTTCAATGGTACGGACTTGTTTGCGGATAAGGTCATGGCTATAAACCTGATCGGGGCTGGATGCTAAAATCTTTGCCACTGCGGGAAGTCGCCACTCTGAACCTGGCGGCAGCGGGATCACGATCTCAGTCTCCGTTTCCTGACCGCCCGGTGTGTGGATTTGAAGTTCTCTCTCCTCCGTAGACGGGCCAGGTTTGGATTTGCGTTGACGTGTAGTAGCACGCTTTTGGGTGGCAGGAGAAGTCAAGCAGCGTTGCTGGCTCTCCTCGGCCCACGGCGGCTCTCTCTCGGCAGTGGCTCCGAGTGATTTTCCTCTCTGGAGAAATCTACCCAGCCGCTTCAAAATCTCGATCGGTGAGATGCTGGCGGCCAGCACAATCACTCCTAGCCAACTGATCAGCAGGATAATGAAGGCCCCCATTAGCCCCAGAACGTTGACCAACCCTCCAAGTAGAGTTCCACCCACATAACCGCCGCCCTGCCCTTTCTGGATCAAGGAGATGATATCATCTTTTGCCGGCCAAACGAGGTAGGCGGCTATGAAATGCAATGTAGCCAGAAGCACGAAAAATCCCAGGCCAATTCCCACCAGCTGTCTGGCGGTCAATTTAAGAGGGTGATCTTCAAAATGCCGGAGCACGAGCCAGAGTCCGAGGCCGCCTAAAAAGAACGGGATGATATAGAGTCCCCATCCAAAGGCCTTCATAAGAAACGAGAGCCAACACGTGGTCAGGGTTCCTTGTTCATGCGAAGCCAGACTGAGAAAGGTCAAGAGGGAGACCGCGATCAATAGGTAGCCGAGGATATCTAACTGTTGATCCCTGGTAATTTCGAGTAGCGGCTGGCGTTTTTTCTTCCGACGTTTCTTGGTCATCTGTCCCCTGATTTATTTTGACTGACAGGCTCCATTATACCAGGATTGATTTCACTGAAAAAAGGATGTATCTTTCAGCATGAGCAGTTCGCTCTGCCAATCTGTGGACGGTACTTATTTGTCAAAGAACGCTGCTCCACCTGCCCGCCAGAGCCGGAAAGCCTCTGGAATCCGAGAGATGTGGCCGGGATCAACGTCCGCAGGCAAAGACTCCTCCGCGAACCAATCATGCCCCAACGTCTCCCTGGCATGGGAAGGTGGCAGCTCCGCCTCATCCAACGGCGCACAGAGGAAGACCAGATGGAGAAGATGATGCGGGCTGACAGTGCCGCAGAAACGCGAATCGAAGACGCCCACCAGGGAGATGGTGCGGCAATGCACGCCCGTCTCCTCCAAAATTTCCCGCTCCACGCCGGCGGCGGGAGTCTCGCCGACTTCCAATGCACCGCCCGGCATGGCCCAGCAGCCATTATCGGCGCGCCGGATGAGCAGAATGCGCCCCGCGCCATCAATCACCGCGCCATCTCCCACCATAAAAGGTGTAGGGTGAGAGAAGATGGGGACGCGCAGCGGTTCCAACTGCTCCGGCGACTTGCCGGTCGCCAACGCAAACATCTCGATAGCTAGCTCCTGGACAGCTCGATAGCGTTCTTCCTGATAGATATTTTCCGCAAAGTGCAATCCCATCGCGGAAAGATCCCGCAATTGATCCGCCCAGAGCGCGATTTGTGCAGCTACTTTCAAAATGTCATACCCCTATCCCACTCCCCCAGCACTAATCCCTGGTGGTTAATCCTCCCAGCCAGGAAACTCAAACTTTTCGATCTCCACCCGGCGGCTATCCAAGAGCCAGTAGGCGCGCTCAATGCTGTAATGGTAGGCCATCCAACCGGCGCGCTCCTGCCGCACGTCCAATTTGCTCAGATTACTGTGCAGCCAACTACCCGCGTCTTGACGGATTTCCGCATCCTCACTGTCCAAGAGCGTGAGTAGCTGCGGCACGACATCCTCCGAAAGAGAACCTAAGTAATCCACGTCCAACTCCAGGCCCCATCGGTAACGTTCCAGATTGCACCGGAAGATGAAGACCTCTGGATTGAGCAGGTCTAACGTCACCGTGAAGCCGAGCGCGACCACCAACGCGGCGGTGGCGAAGAGGTGCGTGCGGCGCGTGCAGAGCATCCAAAAAAAGAGGGCGAAGAGTACAGCCAGCCAGATCATGAAGACGTGGGGAAGAAGGCGCAACCAGGTAAAGCCGTAGATGAGCTCGTAGAGGTTCAGTCGCAGGAAAGCCGAGATCAAGATGATGAACGTCAGGGTGATCAGCAGCGAGCTGCCGGCCAAGAAGACGCGATGGTGGAGGGGTCGCTGGCGGCCGGTGATGAAATCCAGCACCAGAATCACGCCGAGCGTAAGCACCGAGACAACCAAGAGCTCGAAGAAACCGTGCCGGGCGTACTCAGAATAGGTCAAGTCGTGGCGCTGGAGGAAAGCTTCCCCGCCAAAGTGGGCGGCGAACTGGATAGCGACGAAGATTCCAAAAAGCACGTCAATACTGAAAAGCACCACGGCGGCTTCTACCACGCCCAGAGCAGAGCGAATATCGGAGGAAGTCCCGGTGGGGGCCTCGGAGAGCTCTGCGGTGCTACCTTCCTCTGTTCCGGTCGCCGGCACAACCGGGGTAGCTTGCAGCCGCGTTAGCGGCTCGGTGCTGCGGGTGAGTGCGTAGGTCAACCCGCCCATGGCCGGCCAAGCCAAGCCCAAGATAAGGAATGTTCGCCCGATCAGATCGGGGCCCAAGATATCGCGGACAAACTCGCTGAAGAGTGGGTCAGCAGAGGCGAAGAGGAGGCCGAAGATGATAAGCAACGGCGTGGCGATGAGCAACCCGACCAGCCCGCGTTCCAAGAGCTTCCCGCTCCCGCCGTGTTTCCTCAACGTTTTGTTGCTCTCCTTGATCAGGGAGAAAGGTAATGCCAGCGAGAGAAAAGCGCCCTCAAAGAAGACGCCAATGTAACCACCCAGATTTAGCGAGCTGAGTGGCAAGCTGCGCAATCCATAGGCTTGGAATATCAAGAGGAGCAACGCGCCGCAGATATTCAACGCGCGCAAAAAAGGAGCGGCACGGAGTACCGACATAGCTGTCAAGAAGAGGATTGCTCCACTCAACCAGAAATTGGCCTTGACAAGTTGCGCCTGTTCCACCAACGCCAAACCCAAGAGCGCGGCCAAGAGCAGGAGAGCGAAGATAGGCACAGAGATACCAAACGGCTGCTCATAAAAGAGCAAATTACCCAACAACCCTAAGAGCAACCCGCTGGCCGCGATCAGAACTGGATACTTGATCTTGGAAATGCCCATAATTTACTCCTTTGAAAAAAGGTTGTTTTACCACAGAGACACGGAGGCCACTGAGAAAAGGTAGCTCCCCGCAAAGACGCCAAGCCGCTAAGAAAAAATTTGGTTTAGGGTAAAAAATACTGAACCATATCAGTCAGAAAATTAATTTCTGAAGGTCAATTTTCAACTCTTGGCATCTTTGCGCCTTCGTGGTGAAATTTCTGGTTTTTGCAGTAGCCGCGACTTCCCACGGCCCAGAGCCGTCTGGCAAGGGCAGTCGCCAGGCCAGCTTCTCATCCACAGATTTTTGGGGCAGTAGCTAAGTCAGCGCGACCTCCAGGGCTTCGCTGACGGTGCGCACGGCGACGACGTTGAGTCCCGCCGGTGTGCGGAGTTTCTCGCGACGCAGGTTGCGCGGCACGACGACGGTTTGGAAGCCCAGACGCGCGGCCTCCTTGAGTCGCGCTTCCAGCCGTCCCACAGAGCGCAGTTCGCCGGAGAGGCCGATCTCGCCAACCAGGGCCAGGTCGGCAGCGACGGGCCGATCACGCACGCTGGAGGCGAGCGCGGCCGCCACGGCTAAATCTGCTGCCGGCTCCTCGATCTGCAAGCCGCCCACGACGTTGGCGAAGATATCTTGATCGGAGATACGCAACCCCACCCGCCGGCTGAGCACGGCGACAACCAGGAGTAAACGGTTGAACTCCAAACCATTGACAGTACGCCGGGGGTTAGCAAAACTGGTGGTGTTCGCCAACCCCTGGATTTCGACCAGGAGCGGGCGCGTGCCTTCCATGGTGACAGCAATGGCGGAACCGGCCACGTTGACCATACGCTCGGCCAAGAAAGATTCCGAGGGATTTTCAACTTCGATCAGACCATTTTCGCACATCTCAAAGACGCCCACTTCCGAGGTTGCACCAAAGCGGTTTTTGATGCTGCGCAGGAGACGGTAAGTGTGGAAAGGATCGCCTTCTAAGTAGAGCACGGTATCAACGATATGTTCCAGCACCTTTGGCCCGGCGATGAGACCAGATTTGGTGACGTGACCCACTAAGAAAACGGGGATGTTCCGCCTTTTGGCCCAACGTTGGAACCGGGAGGCGCACTCGCGCACCTGGCTCACGCTGCCCGCCGCCGAATTCAGGTCACCGGTGTGGGTAGTCTGGATAGAATCCACGATCAAAGCTTGGAGGGTGGGCAGCCGGTCAGCTTGCTGGAGCACAAAATCCACGTTGGTCTCCGCCAGCACTTGGATAGTATCGCCCAAAATCTCCAGGCGTGCGGCCCGGCGTTTGAGCTGGCCCGGCGACTCTTCTCCAGAGACGTAGAGCACGGGGTGTTGCGCATCGCCCAAGACAGCAGCGATCTGGAGCAGTAAGGTGGATTTGCCGATGCCCGGTTCGCCGCCGATCAAGACGATGGAGCCGGGAACCAAACCCCCGCCCAACACCCTGGCGAACTCACCATTCGCGACGGGGATACGCGTATGTCCGGCCATATCCACCTGGCTGAGTGGCGTGGGATGCGGTGAGTCGCTTCCTACACGGCCCCCCACGGACATGGCCGGCAGCTCGTCGCGCACAACCATCTCCTTTAAGGAATCCCAAGCGCTGCAATGCGGGCACTTGCCCATCTCCTTGATAAAACTCCAACCGCATTCTTGACAGATCCAACGTGTCTCTGTTTTAGCCATAATGACTTCCCCTCTCAATACGCGCCGATATGGCGCAAGCGCTCGTCACTGATGCCAAAATGATGTGCGATTTCATGTCGTAACACGTGACAAATGATATCGCGCAGTTCCTGCCGCGTATTCGCACGCAACTCAATCGGGTGTTGATAGAGGCTGATTTTATCTGGCAACGTCAAATTATAGCCACGGGTGCGTCTGGTACGCGGGACTCCATGATAACGTCCCAACAGCTGCCTGGGATCAGCGACGCCAACTTGAGAAAGCGTCTCACGATCCGCCCACGGCTCAACGACGATCTCCACGTTAGCGAGATTGGCGCGGAAATAAGCCGGGAGCTCAGCTAAGGCTTCAGCCACCAGCTCCTCAAAGTGGTCTGCGGTGGTTGGAAAGACCATCAATGTCCCTCGCGCTCCCCCTCTTCCGGCTCAGCCGGCTAAGTGGCGTGAACGCTTGCTACTTGGCGTATCCCACCGCCCGCGTCTCGCGGATCACGGTGACTTTGATCTTGCCGGGATATTGCAACGAATCCTCGATCTTGCGAGAGATATCGCGGGAAAGGCGGATAGCCGCCAGATCATCCACATGGTCCGGGCGGACGATGATGCGCACCTCGCGGCCAGCCTGGATCGCATAAGCTGTTTTCACCCCTTTGAATGAATGGGCGATCTCTTCCAGAGTGCGAATGCGTTTGATGTAATGCTCCAAACTCTCACGGCGCGCCCCTGGACGAGCACTGGAGATAGCATCTGCGGCCTCCACCAAAACGGCCTCAAGCGAGAGCTGCTCCACTTCATGGTGATGAGCTTCGATGCAATTCACCACGACGTCCGGAACGCCATACCGGCGCGCCAAGTCAGCGCCGATAGCAGCATGAGTGCCCTCCACCTCGAAATCCACGGCCTTGCCGATATCATGCAGTAACCCACCGGCCCGCGCAATCTCCTCGTTGGCTCCTGTCTCCGCAGCCAGCAGGCTGGCGAGTTTGGCGACCTCGATGGAATGTAAGAGCTGGTTCTGTCCATAGCTGGTGCGGAAGTATAGTTGCCCCAGCAATTTACGTAATTCCTTGTTCAGACCCGGCACTTCAGCTTCGTAGACCGCCCGCTCTCCTTCTTCGCGAATAATTTTCTCAACTTCCTTCTCCGCCTTGCCCAAAATCGTCTCGATGCGTGCGGGATGGATGCGCCCATCAGCAACCAGCTGGTGCATCGCGCGCGCCGCCACCTCCCGGCGTACCGGGTTGAAGGATGAGATAGTAATCATTTCTGGTGTATCATCAACGATCACATCCACCCCCGATTGCTGCTCAAAGAGACGGATGTTACGCCCCCCCCGCCCAATAATGCGCCCTTTGAGATCATCAGAGGGAATTTCTATACTCCGGGTAGTAATCTCTGCCACTTGCTCACTGGCCAGTCGCTGGATAGCAATGGTAATGATCTTCCGCGCTTCACCCTCGGATTCCTCTTCGGCCCGCTCAACCTCCTCTCGAATCACGCGGGCCATATCCTGACGGATATCCTCAGCTACCTGCTCCAACAAAATATCGCGGGCCTCCTCCAAAGAGAGATTAGCTACGCGCTCCAGCTCCTGCCGCTGCTGCGCCCCGAGCTGCTGCAACTCATTACGCTGCTTATCCAGGAGGCTCTGACGTTTATTGAGTTGCGAAACTCGTTGTTCCAACTCTTCAACACGCTGGTCCAATTGCTCACGCCGCTGCTGCACCCGGTCAGCTTCTTGGTGTAAACGTTCCTCATCTTTATGCAAGCGTTTCTCATCCTGCCGCCAGCGGGCGCGTCGCTCTTCGGCCTCCTGCTCCAACTCAGCTCGCATCTCCTGGGCCTGTTCGCGAGCAGTCAACATCACATCGTGCGCTTGCTTTTCGGCCGCCGCCAGCAAACGTTTTTTCATCGCCTCTAAAGTGCCCACCGCCTGGTAGTAAAGCCACTGGCGGATCAGGTACCCGGCCACTCCTCCCACTACCAATGCTGCCAACACAGATATAGATAGAATAAGATTTGGTCTCATAAATCATCCTCACTTTGCATTATACAATCAGTAACAATATCGCGGATGCTCTCGTAAGCGAAACCACGGCGAGCAAGTCGTTGTGTCAAACGTTGGCGAAATTTATCCGGTGGCAGCTGGCGGAGCCGACGAGCATGTTTTCGAGCAGCTCTCCGCAACGCAGCTAATTCATCGTAATCCACTAAGGCCTTGTCAATCAGAGACCCCGCAATACCTTTCTGACACAGTTCCTGCCGCAGAGCAAATGCCCCCCGGGGACGGAACTGCCAACGATTCTTGATCCAGTAGCGAGCGAAGGCCAGATCATCCACCAGCCCCACATCTTGCAAATGTGCTAATACCTGACTCACCACCGGCTCAGAAAATTCACGCTCACTCAGATAGCATCGCAACTCACGCAGGCTACGTGGTCGATAAGAGAGATAGCTCAAAGCCTTGTCACGGGCTTGCTCCAGAACATCTGCCTCTTTCAAGTCGGCTATCTTTTCATCAGTAAGCCACTCCCCCATGCGGAGGGGATAAGCCGCAATGTCCGCCAACCCAAAAGCAAATTCGCCATCCAGATAGACGTTCACCCGCCGCTCGGAATGCTTTTGAAGTCGCAGCGCAGTAATTCTACCGGCCATACTTCCCTCTCAAACGCAATCGCCCTAACCCAACAAAAAAACGGCCATGGCAACGAATGCCATAGCCGTAAGTAGGTACGTAAAGCCCACGTCCTATCTTCATAGAACGTTTACAGGTTCCCAACTAGCCTGTTACACCAATCTCATTTCATAAAAAAGATTATTAGTAAGTCCTACCGACACCCAGGCTAACAGAGAGACCCTTGCACTTTACAGACCGAAAATTACAAAATACTCCAACAAAAGGAGTCTTGGAATTGAAATACTCTGGCTATAGCTTGCTAGCACCGCCTGCGATGGCAGTACCTAAAATTCCACATCGCGTCTTTATAGCAATTTAACTAAAATGCCTATCAAGCCCTGATTATAGCGCAAGATTCTTTAGCCGCAAATGGCGGGTAGCCGGACAATCAGGTAGTCCGGTTACGGGCACGGTAAAAAGGGCGAGTGAACGCGAGTTGCCCCGGAATACAAACAGCCGCTCTCCTCCCGGAGAGCGGCTGTTAAATGCCTCAACTCGTTCAGGCGCGTCGCCGCGAGATAATAAGGAGCGTCCCCACGACAATAACCAATAATACAGCCAGAATGCCACTCACACGGATAATAGTCATCAGGAGACTAGTTGCTGGTTCATCTTCTTCTCCCGGCGGCTCTGAAGTCGCCCCTTCGGGAGTGGGTTCCACAGTCCCTACGGCACTATTTTCTCCGCGCGTGTAGCCCAATTGTAACACATAACTTTGCCCCGCCCCCAGCAAAACTCCCCATTTCTCCGGCCCCGAAGTCGCGTAACCGGCGGGCGACTGCTGTTGCACCACATAATTCCCCGGTTGCAGATTCTCGAAACAGTAGGGTTCTCTCAACCCATCGGTGGTGTAGGTGCCGGCCAGACCACCAGTGCCCACCACGGAGAGAGTGACGTTAGGCAGCAATTCCTCGCTGGCAGATTGGTAGAGCATATCCACATTCTGGTCATTGTAAGCGAGCAAGCAGAGGGAGGCTCCCTCACCCATCGCCCCCGGTTCGGCAGTTGCCTCCGGAACTTCGGGAGCAGCCGTCAGCTCCGTCACCGGTTGTTCCTCGGTAGGCGCGAGAGTGGGAGTTGGCAGAGTGATCGGCTCGCCAGAGATCACCAGCTCTTGCCCGATGGAGAGCATATCATTGGGACCCAGTGAACCGGCGTTAAGACGCCGCAATAGATCTAAGTCATCAATGCCATATTGCAACGCAATCCCCAAGAGCGTATCACCGGCCACCACCGTATGTATCACGGCGCCACCGGGATGCGGGGTAGCTGTGGAGCGCGGCGTCGGTGGCACGGCGGAGGTAGGTGGAGGCGGCGCAGTGGTAGGTTCCACATCTCCTACCGTCACCAGGGAAGCATCATCTAGATAGACATCATTGTTGACACGCGGATAAGTATCAGTCCAATCGACACGCGATTGGAAAAATACTGTAGCACTCTCGGCTTGCGCGGTTGCCTCTACCCAGAAAGCTGTTCAGGTATCGTAAGTGTCAACTTCCTGGGACCAAACCACCGTCGCCGCCCAGGGATTGGTCTGCCCAGTAGGATCTATACCCACCCTGGTGTGCATAGGAGCGGGATTATTGGAATTAGGTGTAGTAGGACAGTCATTCCAGGCTCCTCCTGGCGCTGGCTGACAAGACCAAGTTTGCGCATAAATTTGAAAGCGCAAGAGGCTACCAGGAACGATACCATTCACTTTCTGATACAAGCCGGCTTCATGCTGTTGATTAAAGGTAAAGTACTTCTGAGAATAGTTACCGCCGTGAACTCGATAAGCAAATTCATATGATTTCGTGTCCCGGAACTCAGGCCGCGCCCAAGAACAGTTTTGATCATCGGCGCTACAGTAAGAGGCCGGCGTCACATAAGAAGGCCGGTTATCCAACCAGAAGGCATGCCACCCAGGGGCGATCTGCACCTCCGCGATATTATCTTGAAACGGCCAAGCCCCACCACCACCCTGCTCAAAATCACCATTGGTCAGTAAATTAGGGCCGGTTTCTTGAGCGACGGATGGCATTGGAAGCAATGCTATCCAACTAAAGAAGATCGTCCCTATCAAGACTGCGGTAAATATCTTACGTCTACTAGAATCGTTCATGAGTTAACTTCCTCATCCTTTAGAACACTGAAAGAGCAGCGTACCCCCCAGAGCAAGCTCGTTGAGTACACTGCCCATTATCAGACTGATTTAAGCAACAACTATCAGCTGCGGCGCCGAGAGATGATAAAGAGGCCAGCCACCAAGAGTATCAAGATCAACGCGATGATCCCACTAACCCGAATGATTATGTTCAGAATACTGTTCTTCGCCTCCGGCTCTTCTCCCGGGGTTTCCTCGATTGGCTCTTCAATAACAGCTGTGTCCGCGCCATCCTCAGTAGCAGCTGCATCCCGGCGGTAACCCAATTGTAATGAAGAGACCTGGCCCGCGCTCAACATGACACCCCATTCAGCCGGCCCCGTGGGTTGGTATCCAGCCGGAGGTGTTTGCCGTAACACGTAGTTACCCGACTGCAAATTCTCAAAACAATGTGGCTCACTGATACCATCGGTAGTGTAAGTGCCCGCTGGCCCATTGGTACCCACCAACGTCAGCTGGGCATTAGGCAGGAGCTCCTCGGAATCAAGTTGCGGTAACATATCCTCGTTGCGATCATGGTAGGCGCTGACACAGAGAGAAGCCAGCCCCTCGCTAGTGGCCGCAGTCGGCTCGGCGGTCAGTTCCGGAGCAGGCTCCTCCGTCGCTGGTGGGGCCGTAGGTACCGGGGTCGGCTCCTGTGGCGCCCCAGAGATCACTATCTCCTGACCGATGCTTAACATGTTGCTAGTGTCCAAGGTCCCGGCATTCAAGCGCCGGAGTTCAGCCACTTCCACCCCATATTGGAACGCGATGGCATAGAGCGTGTCACCCGATTGCACCACGTGTACCACAGCCCCATCTGGACGTGGCGTCGGGGTGTGGACCGGTGTAGGAGGCACGACCGCCGTAGGAAGCGGTAGAGAGGTGGGAGTAGCTGCCGGCTGCACGCTGATAAGAGAGGCATCCTCCCACCAGGTGTCCATGTGGGCCAACGGCTGTGCACGGCGGAATTGACTGGAAACAAAAACTGTCACCTTGCCACTGGCGCCAGCAGTTACCTCAACCGAAAGTTGCTGCCAACTATCGGATGCATTATTCTCGCCCGACCAGATCACCCCTTCGTACCATTGGCCGCGTCCTTCCGGATCAATCCCCACCTGCATGCGTGGCACCCAATTGCCGCCGAAAGAAGCTTCAGGTGGCTGCTTATCAGAGGCCCGCGAATAACCAAAAGCGGTAAAGCGAACCTGCGTTCCCGGCGCCACCTCCACCGTCTGGTAAACACCCGCGTGCCAGGGAGTATATTGCACCCCGATATGCTGGGAAGAACCACCGCGTGTCAGTCCCAAGTTGGAATAATCCGCCTCCTGTGACCAAGATGGAGTACAAGCGAAGTCCCACGTTTCCGGTTTCTCAGCACAGAGATCTGCGTTATTTTCCGCCCAGGACTTCCAGTAGCCGGCTACGCCGCCATCATAAGGCTGCTCGAAACCCGGGTTAGCCAACAAATTCTGCTCTTGCGCCTGAGTAGTCACGGTGGGGTTAGCAACAAATAGAGCTACTAGCAAGAGTAATATCGTTCCTAAAACGAGAGAGCGTTTCATTTTCATCTGATTTATTCTCCCTTTCTCTGCTCTACATCACAACATAACAGGGTGATTGTAACATAACCCCTCAGAGCGTCAACTACCCTGCATTCTATCACCGAAAGAAGGATACACCTAAACGCGCGTAGCTTACAATAAAATCAGGTGACCACTCAACCACTAGCGCCGGTGAAGTCCCTGGCGGGCAATCAGGAAACCAAACATGAACCGCGTCAAATAGCGTGCAAAGTCAGGCGCTCATCCTCATTCAGCTCTACCAGCGAGAGGCCTTGTTGCTGAGCTGCTGCTTCAATCGCCTGAAAGCTTTGCGCGAACCGCAGATTCGCTTCACGCAAAGCGCTTTCAGGATCAATTTCCAACCAACAGGCCCAATCCACCAGCGCAAAAAGCAACTCGCCAAATTGAACTGTCCGCATTTCTGGTCGAGCGTTTTCCAAGCCGGACAAGCGCTCACGCACTCGCACCTGTAGCACCTCTATGTCAGAAGTAACCCCGACGTTCTTAGCGCGATTGCCATAAGCATACGCCTGCGCGAGCGCTGGCAACGATCCAGGGACTCCATCCAGCAACGAATGCTCCGGCTGGTCTTGCTCTTCCCGTTCCTGCCGCTTGAGAGCCTCCCAGTTCAGACAAACTTCAGCTGCATCCGCCACTTCCACCTCGCCCCACACATGCGGATGGCGATATCGCAACTTGGCGTCAATACCCGCAATAATGTCCGCCATCCGAAATTCCCCGTACTCAGTGGCGATCTGCGCGTGCAAAACCACCTGAAGTAATAAATCTCCCAATTCCTCCTGCAAAGCGGCCTCGTCACCGCGATCAATAGCCTCCAGTACCTCATAAGTCTCCTCCAATAAATTATCACGGAGGCTCTTATGTGTCTGCTGCCGATCCCAGGGACAACCTCCGGGGGCACGCAAGCGCGCGATTGTAGCCTGGAAAACCTCGAAACTACAATTGTGAACCGGTAAAGGCGGCACGTAGAGAGCACTTAACAAGCCCACCGGGAACCGGTCCAATTCATACAGTGGTAACCGCCGGAGCTGCTGCGCTGTAGTTCCCGCCCCATCAACCAGCACAACCTCATGCTCATCCGAATATTGATACATCAGAGTCATCTTCAGCTCAGAGGCCACTGCTTGGCTGTAAATCTGCCCAATCAGGGCTGGGAAATCAGGGTTTAGCGGAGGGTGTTGTAATGCCATCACGGCTAGGGCATCCATGATCTGCAAACCATCCAACGCATCAACCTCTAGCGCGGTCAGAACTTGTTCAATGAAACTTATCCCGGCCACCACCTGCGTAGATACACCTACTGCACGCGCATCACGCAAAATTTGGAGCACGGCCGACTCTCCCACCAGAGGATGCCCTGGGACTGCGTAAATCACTCCCTGCTCGCGCCTCCCCAACTCCAGCACCTCAGTCGCAATCCGCATGTAAACCTGTTCAAAGGTTGCTTCCTCTTCGTAACAGGCGTCAAAAGTAAATAGTTGTATTCGCTGGGGCAGCTCTTCAATCCCCGGATGGTGCAATGTACGGAGCCAGATTTCATCAGCGCCATTTAATACCTGCCAAGCTTCTCGCGTAAGATATTGAGCTCCCCCTGGCCCTAACCCCACGATAGTAATTTGCGGCATCGTTACCTCCCAATTTGCACTGCCTGTCAATCGCAATTATAAAAAAAACGGTTATTACTCAGGCGGGCTAGACCTCCAAGGTCTTGACATAGGTTTTGCTGGGCAAAGTACCTACCAAAACCGAGATTTCGCCACCGAGTGGCAGATTTGTAGACCTCGGAGGTCTGAAA
>JAIOSN010000157.1 GCA_021107605.1 Anaerolineae bacterium
AGGCGATATGCACCGCCTGCGCAACTTCGCCCACCGCAAGTTAAAACTTCACCCGGAGCAGGTGCAGATCTTCACACCGACACCCTCGACCTACGCGAGTCTGATGTACTACACGGAACGCGATCCGTTCACGGGAGAACGGCTCTTCGTGGAGAAGGGACTGCGGGGCAAGCAGCGGCAGAAAGAGATGGTAGTACGGTAGTCAAGTAGTCGGCAGTCGAGTAGTCGGGTGGACGCAGATTTGCGCAGATAAACGCTGATGATTGTATCATTTTTAATCTGCGAGCGCAGCCTGCGTTTATCAGCATCCCATACTTCAATCACTTCCCCCTGCTGTAAATTTGGACATAAGAATAGATATTTCACCACCGAGACACAGAGGACACTGATTGAGCTCAAACCCAACGGCAGTGACGGCATGAATAGACTAGGGAAAACGTGGGATGATCAAACTCCCGGCCGTTTCGACCATTTTGCGATAATGATGTGGTAAGTAGCGTACCCAGGGCGGGTCAGGCCGCTTAGAGTTTTTCTTACGCCTGGCTGGCAAATCAATGCCGCAGTTTCGCGCCAGTCATCTTCAAAACCATAATCTTTGTCCTTAATCGGCATGAGTATACTCCGTATAGATTCGCTCCCTACGATCCGGATCATTTGCGACATTGTAGACAAAAAGACAAAAGTCAAACTGTTCCTCATCAATAAAAGGAGTGGGATCGTATTCAAGTAGTGGGTCAATTACAGGGCGCTGGTAGGTCCAAGCGAACAATGGTACTTCGTGACGAAGTACCGTAATGCAATTAACAGCATCCCGCACATGTACAAGCTCTACTTGAGTCTCTTCGGTCAGTTCCAAGTCTTCGTCATCTACTCTGAAGTGCAGCACCTTCTCTTTACGATAAAAGCACAGGGTATGCCCACCCAATTGTGCGATATGCCCCCGAATGGGGCGAGATGCTATCGTGGAATCTACTTGTCGCGAGAACCAGGATACCCGCCCCGTACTAGTATCTAACTTTGCAAGATCGGCAAACCTATCATTTGATTGTAAAAGAATCATATCCTCCTCACGCATTCCCCTAATACCCTATGATCTTTGGGATAATATCTCTACCACCTGGTCTTATCGCACTCTCAATGACGTGACTGCAAAGAGCAGCACAGCTATTCACCTATTCTTGTCTCATAGAGAAACAATACTACCGACCATACAACAAAGCCTGGCACGAAAACATAAAACCGCACGGATTTTAGTAAGCCGGAATTATGAAACACGATAATCAACCCGCCAACTATCAAGTAAACCAAAGCCAAGATTTGTAATGACACAGGTCTCAAATAAAGAACCCTTTGCTTTGGTGGTACTCCAAAAAAGCGCCCCCAATCCTGGTTTATGCTAACACTTAGATCACTAGAGGTAGCTATGTTGCTCATCCATTGCCAAGCAAAGCAAGTCCCCCACCATATTCCGAATTCTACAAACAATATCACGATCGACTTAACTTGTTCTATCATCGCCTTCCAAGCCTAGAATCAGTATAATCTTCCACAATATCTGGAAGGAATTGATGTCCCACAGTCCGCACAGATTGCCTAGGGGCCTTCAAACCAGCAGTCTGCAACACCAGCAATTAACATTCTAGCAGCGGGATTATTGACCATAGCAGACGCTCCTCCCGCAACCATGGCAGGGGGAGACAGTAGGCAGTAGACGGTAAACAGGGAATCGGCAGAGACGCGGGCACGGTAATCAGTCAATGTCATTAAGATAAGACCTCCGAGGTCTCTGGTAGCGCCGCATAATGGCAAACCACGTCGTATTTGCGGTAATTTTCTTGCGGGAGAGGGTCGCATTAGACCTCTGAGGTCTGACCAGTTGCTTAACTTAATGACATTGAGTAATCAGTGATATGGGATTAGGAAGCGGGTGTTTCTCTGCACGCTAGTTCTGGTTAGAGGATTTGCCCCTTGCCCCTTGCCTCTTGCACCTTGTGCGTGCCCTCACGGGGGAAGCGAGAAAGCGAGGGAGCGAAAAAGCGAGAAGATGAGGATGACTGTGTTATAGCCCCATTTATGGGGCGTAGCTGCGTAGCCCGTGGTCTTTAGCCACGGACGGCGGTGGGCAAGAGAGCGAGCAAGCGAGGGAGCAGTCTGTCACTAACTCATCATTCTCCATTTGCCATTTGCTGATTTGCCATCTGCCATTTGCCCATTCGGAAGCACAAAGGCCCCAGAAAGAAATTCTCCGGGGCCTTCACAACCACAATTTACAAACTACTCCTCGAAAATCACCCCGGCCGGCGTGCGCGCCTGATACCAGACTCGATACTCCGCTTGCTCTGCGGCGGGAAGATCCCACAAATGCACCTCGTCCCCGCTTTGATCCGCAATCCGCGCCGCATCATCGTGCGAGAAGAGGATACTGCGCCGTTGGGCATAGGTGGCTCCCAAAATCTCCTTAGCCCGCTCCAGAGTAGCACTCTGCGGCACGATGTGAACCACGCATTGGTAACTGCGCGCTGGCGGCTCCGGTTTCGGTTCAACTGGTAGTTCTGGTTCAACCGGTGGCTCAGGTTCCGTTGGCGGCTCAGGCTTAGTGGGTGATTCATCCAGAGGTTCTAAACGCACTCCCCAAAACCACCAACCGTTATTGGAGAGGCCCCACTTGTTTTTGACCTCTATCCCGACAGTGATCTCAGTTGCTTCCGTAAATTCAACTTCTAACTCAATGACGTTGTATTCCCCAAAAGTCAGCGTGCCATGTCCCGGCGCGTGCCAATCTCCCGTATGCTCGCCGGCATGTAGCCGGATTTCTCCCGCCCACGGCCCGCCCCACACCTTGCCCCCAGAGTCATATCCGGCCACCACATCGGGATATACCCAAACTCGCAGGACATACCGTCCAGCCGTGACCGGTACGCCGTCCTGCTTCAGAGAAGCCTGCAAAGGAGCCATACCCTTAAAGATCTTGACACTATAGCTGTGTTGCTCCCCGCCAACCTGGAAGAACTCCTGCCGGTCTCCCGGGGAGACCGAGTATAAATCCACCGTCACTATCTCTGGCCGGGCAGCCGGTTTATCGCCACCCGCCACCGGTACTCCATCTAGCCATTCAGCATACCAATCGTCAGGCACCACAATCTGTGGGATGCCATCTTGATGGTGGTGCCCATCACAAAACGCCCAGTTTTTTATCAACATTCTTTTATCCTCCCGTTCTTACTCTGGTTGACGCAAACATACTCCAATCTCAAATCCACTTAACCAATTCTCTGATTCCCTCCATCACCCTCCTCTAAAAATAAGTCTAAAGTCTAAAGTCCGCTTCAAGCCCAAGGTGTTTGTGTTAGTGAAGCATTTTTATTATTGTTGGCGTGGATTCCCACATGGGGACTTCTGAGATTATAATTTTTGGATAGTTAAGGTAGCCTGACCTTACGAAACACGCAATACGCAACCGCAATGAAACGCCTTCTCCATCATTACCACTATGATTGTAGCGAAAATTTCTTGGCGGTCAAACCAGATGAGTGTTATTTAGCGCCCGCGACCCGCTTCACTCTGCAACCGGGCGCGGATGCCCTCTCCGGCCCAGTAGCCAGCTTGTTCCAGTGTCTGCCCCCAATCAAGGGAACGCGCTTGCAGTCGCGCCAACGTCTCGGCGTCACCCAGGTAGTAAAGCGCGCCCAGGGCTTTGCGGCGCAGATACTGTTGCTCGTGCTCAACAACCGGCGTGGAAAGGTTCAACGCGGTGAAATCACCCCACGCCACCGCCTCCACCACCGTTTTGACGGCGTGGTCGTAGAGCCAGCCCACCGACTGGAGCGCCAACCCCTTCTGTTGCAAGCTCGCCTCACCGGTTAGGCGGTCCCGGAGAAAAACGCGCGCCACAGGATGCTGCACCCGCAGGCGCCCGATCAGGTAGATCAAGTTAGCAGCGTACACCGCGCGGCTCTCCCAAATTTCCGCTGCCAGCTGCTGCTCTGTGGCCGCCGCCGGGTCGAGCAGCGGCAAAATCACCCTGGTGGTAACGAATCCTGGTTCCAAGAGCGTCAACGCGGTGGAGACATTCCGGCGGGTCAGCGCGCTGCTCGACGGCGACAAGAACACCTCCACCAACCGCTCCTCGGCCGGCGCGCTCCCGATTTTCCCCAGGGCAAACGCAACCAGCGACTGAACCCCCTCCGGGGCACTCGCCATAGAGAGCCGCTCCCCCAACGCCACGACATCCTCTGCTTCCCAGAGCACCAACACCTCGGCCAACGGCGCGTTGAGCGCGGCGAGCGCCCTGAAAGGCGGCGCCTCGATTTCACGCAGTGCCTGCATAGCTGCCAGACGCACGTTGCTCTCTTCATAAGCGCGCTTTCCATCCACCCCACGCACCGGCTCTCCGGCCAGAGCGACCAACGCCGGCAGCGCAGAGCTGGCCTGCAGAGTAGCAAGCGACTCCACGGCGCGGACGCGGAATGCGGTACGCGGTTCGCGCTGACTATCCAGCCGCTGCAAGAGTGCGCTGACCAGGTAGTTATGTAGCCTCGGTTCAGGTGTACTGCCGGGAGTCTGCGCCAGACTCTCCCGCAGGCAACGCACGGCCAGGAAAACCGCCTCGCCCTCACTGAGCGCGGCCTCACGCAGTAGAATGCGGAGCAGCGCCGCCGGGTCATCCAGCAGCCCGGCCAACAGGAGCCAAGTAGCGCGCCACCAGCGATAGCGGCTATGGCGTCCCAGTGTCGCGGCGATCTCGTCCAACAACTGCTCGCGGTCCTCTCGCGCCCGGATGGCCTGCGCGCAACAGTAGGCGCGGACGTTATCATGCACGAAGGCCCAGGCTTCCGCCCCGACCGGCTTCAAGAGACCCACCGCGCTCAACTCCTGCGCCAATTCCTCCAAACGGTAGTCACGGCGGCCGCG
>JAIOSN010000007.1 GCA_021107605.1 Anaerolineae bacterium
TCCATAGTCACGATGTTCCAGGCAGAAGTAGTTTGCCCACGGCGGGCTGATCTGGGCGGCGTGGACTGCGGCGGCTCACTTCCTTATCCCTCCCCTTTAGGTTCCAAGTACACATCTACCTTACAATGATTTGTCGCTCTTGCAACGGAGCCTCGCCATACAACCATTCCATCTTACTTGCTGGCAGACCTTCATACCACAGATGCTCGTTGATGAACACCCGCCATCCGCCAGCCTGCTGGGCCTGATCCAGTACTTGGTTAACGGCTGCGGGATCTGCGTGCAAAAGATCTTCGTTCGCCCCGACCAGCAATTGCCGCTCCGTTTCACACGCATTAGCCAGCGTTGAAAGTCGTGAAATATCTGAAGTCCCTAAACCCATCTCCCATGGCGAAGAAGATTTTTTAATCAGGTATACGATACTCGTTGGAACCTCCGCCTGGATACCCCCGGCAACCCATGTAACTCCCTCTCTCCTCGCGCCTCCCAACAGGCGCGTCTGGGGTTGCCAGGCAAATTCACCTTTCGCATCAGGGCGGTTCTCTTCTCTGAACGCCTCCTCAAGCAAGTAGTCTTGTATGCGCCAGCTGCCATTACGCTTGAGCAGGTAGTTTACCCCTTCCCAGCTCTTGATCTCCTCCCCAACGAGTCGTTTGGCGATCTTTACGTGTTCAACCATGCGAAATGGGAGCATGGAATGAAAGTCATACCGCTGACGCCATATCCGACTCTGTGCTGCGGTTGGTTGCCCGAATCCCAGAAAGGCCATGATTTTCGTATGCTGCAAATCGGGATCTGCTCGCATCTGCTGGACAGCAGTGCGCCATTCGGGGGGTTCGCCAGTCATCCGCTGCCCCGGGCGGAGCCAAAACACGATGATGTCAGGTTGCCAGGATCGAACCTCGGGAAAAACGTGCTCCCAAAGTTCCTCGGGGTGATTCACAAACCATCCATTTACTTTCACTGCAAAATCCAGTGCCTCAAAAGGTCGTACGATACCGTCAAAACCTCCTGCATCAGTATACTCCACCCAGAATAACTTTTTCCGGTCTTTCATGGCATTACCTCCCCAATTTCGGACGATACAAAAGAACACTATACGGATGTTGCCAACCGGGGATTAGCTCATCCAGGGTTCTAAATGTGAATACGCCCTTATCATTTTTGTCAAACATAATCGGAGTCTCACCACCTTCCACTCCCTGTGTAGCCGTAGGCATCCACGTGGTTGACCGGGTTCGCCAGCACGTAGAGCGTCAAGGGTTGCTCGATCTGCCTCCGGTACACGTCCTGCGTCAGCCAGACACCGGTGGCCGGTATGCCTTGTTTGGTGAAGAGACTTACTTTCCGTCTTTTGGTGACGGGTCTTGTTGTTCTTCATTTTCTCCGGTGGTAAATCCCCGCCAGTGCTGTCTTACCCACTCATCCAGCACCGGCCGAAGACCGGTGTAAAAGGCATCTTCACGCCCCCCTACTCCTCTTTTGCACAACAGATGATCATACCAGGGGATCTCCGAATCATACTTAACCGGCCAGGACTTCTTGACCACACTTTCGTCTTCGTTGTAAGGCGACCACTTTACGGTCATTGTCCATTCTTGCACGTTCCCACACATGTCCCACACACCGTACGGGCTGACGCCGCTGGGGTAGGCATCCACCAGACTCATCCACGTTCCACTCACATGGCCGGGAGCTGTGGGATCCTTCAAGAAGTTGCCGCGGGTAGGATCCCAGTCATCGCCCCAGGGATAGAGCCAGCCTGTAGTCCCTCGTGCTGCCTTTTCCCATTCCGCTTCCGTGGGCAACCGGGTGCCAAACTCATGGCTGAACCGGTCGGCAGCGTACCAGTTAGCCGCCGCAGGTAGTTTGGGGTCTCTAGGGGCGCGCCAGCCGAGGTGCTGGGCCCATTGTTCCTTTGTGATAGGAAAGCGCGCGATGTAGAACGTTGACAGTTTGACAGCTCGCTGCTGTACCCGTCGCAACATGGCTTCGACGGTAAGCAGATACTTAAAGCGTTGGCGGATTGCCTGTTCCGTCGTCGAGAGTTCTGGACCTGAGCCTTGTATGATCTCCTTTGGCGTTTTCGTGGCAGCGTATAGACGAAATTTCTCTTTCACTTCCTCAATGAGATATTGGGTCGGCGCATCCAGTTGCTCTACGTTGTAATGAACGCGAATGCGCTGGCGAATAATCGCCTTCTGCTTGTCCGACAGCCCCATCAGGCTTTCCCCCGCAGGGATTTCCACCCAGTCAATCTTGAGCATTGTTGCCTCCTTGTACCTATCTAGGTGTGTTCCAAAATGTTGAGACCGTACCATCTGTGTGGACGATAACTCCAAAGGGATCTTCTTTCATCCAATCTGCGTACTCATTGAAACCTGGGCCCACATACTTGTTATAGTAATTTATCCTTTCCACCCCAAAAGTCTCTTTCACTTGCATTCCGCACTTTACGGAAGGGGTTACTCATGGGCCTCGACTGCACCACAGGTCCACATAAGCCTGCCCAACCATTACCTCCTGCCGGCCAGTGTCTAGCCAGTTTTTCACGGCTATGAGTGCTGGAGGCCGAGCTGTGAGCGCTCTCCAACCCAGGCCCGCCTATGAACCGCAAAGCGCAGGGAACAATAGACGCACTTTACCCAGAGCGATGTTCAGGTTGTCAATATGCCACGGTCCCGGCAAGTGCAATGACTCGCCGGGGCCAGTGTGGTTTGTTCAAGATGACTACGGACTCGTAGGTGCATGATATGCGTATCTAATCTGATGACCTACTGCCACCATATAGGCAATATGCGCACCCCCTTCTGCATCGAGTGCCAGCGAAAGAGCGGAGACGTGCCGCGTCTCTACTACCTCAATCTGCCACTCACTCTCGTTCCAATGGGCATACTTCAGAGTGCCGTTGGTCGTATCGGCGTAGGCAATGTGAGGGTGCCCCAACGTGTCGAGCGCCAGAGACGCCCCTGCTCCTACGTCGCCATCGTTGTCTACCTCCTGGATCTGCCAGTGTTCCCCATCCCAGCAGACGTACATCAGCGCCCCGTGTCCAGAATCGTAGAAGGTCAAGTGGGGATGTCCTGCTGCATCCACAGCAATGGAGGTGCCAACCAGTGGTTCACCGGGGATTTCCATGATCTTGGCGATCCCCCACCTCTGATCATCCTTGTGTGCCATGAACACCTCGGTGGTGAAGGCCCCGCTCAGATAGGAGACCCAGGGCTGACCTTCTTGATCCAACGCCACGGAACTATTGATGGCAAAATCTTCCACGATTGGTTCACTCTCCCAGGCACTACCATTCCACTCCAGATAGCGTAATACATGCTGTTGCGAAGAAAACCATTCTGAGGAGTCCAGGTAGACAAATACCGGGCGATTGGACGCATCTAAGGTCACCGCTGACCAATCTATCTTTTCTGGTGAAGGCACCGTTTCCACAATCCACTCGTGTCCGTCAAAATATGCATGGCGCAGGTCAGACAAGAATTTCTCCATGCTGATTGTCCCCATGTATCCGATATGTAGGCAACCGGACTTGTCTACCATGACAATCGCATCTACACCTGCATTTTCTTCAGTATCAACTATCTGGACCTTCCAGCCATCATCCTCGCGTGCGGCATAGTACAGGTAATTCCGCCCGTAAGCAATGTGCGGGCGGCCCTCGCCATCCACCGCTATGCTACAGTACCTGAAATAAGTGGAGGCTACCCGACTTTGGTCCACCCATTCTCCCTGCCAGTTTTCACCCATTAGGGGTTCCCGGCCGGAACAGCCACCGATCAGAACTACTCCAAGAACCAGCAGGATCAGGACAACTAGAAAAGTCAACGCTTTACTCTTCAATTTGCCCTCCTCACTCACGGTCATTGTTATCGCTCTTGCTCTGCTTCATAATACACAGCATCGATCAACATTTTTGCCGCTTCGTAAGATGCCTGGGTACGCCCTAAATCCGAGGTCAGCGCA
>JAIOSN010000013.1 GCA_021107605.1 Anaerolineae bacterium
CCAGCACGCCCTCGGCCGTCTCACCGGCCAGACTGATGAGTTTCTCGTCGGCCGACCAGTTCAGAAGAATGAACTGCGTGGGAAGGGCCAGCTCCTGGGCAGCAAGCAGAATGACCGATCCGGACGCGGTCGTCTCCTGGACAATGGCATAATCCGGGCTTGTAGCCGCCATCGCCTGGAGTTCAGCTGTCGCATCAATAGCGGAAAGAGAGATGATCTGTTCGTCAACAACCTCAATGCCGTGAGCCGCCGCGTAGTCACGCCCGTCCTGGATGGGAGAAAGGCCAAACGGTGTGTCATTGTAAAGAAAGGCCACCCGTGGGGAACGACTCGTGTCCGTCCAGTTATCCAGAATGTACTGCAAGGCAATGCGCATCTGGTCGGAGTAGGTCACGCCGATCAGAAAGTTGTAGGGGGCCGTTTCGATAATAGTCAGTTCTTCGGAGTAGGAAGCGGACATTAGGGGAATCCGGTCGGCCGCGATGAGTGGTCGCATGGCATCCGTGTCCCCGGTTCCCCAACTCATGATGACCAATACCTTCTCCTCCTCCACCAGGCGGGTATAGACCGTTTTAGCCCGCTCAATGTTGTAACCATAGTCTTCGTCAACCAACTCGATCTGGCGTCCGTTGATCCCCCCTTGTTCATTGATGTACTGCACGCAATCGCGCACGCCATCGGCATAAGGAATACCGATCTCGCTGGTAGCGCCGGTCAGGTCAAAGATCCCTCCTACCCGGATAACGTCAGGAGTGCGTGGCCGGCAGGCGCACAGGCTGCCCAGCAGAGCAATCACCACGACCACCCACAAATCGGTTCTCGTGCCTCTCTTCATACTCATTGTCCGCCTCCCGTTTCACTTTCTATTTGACCTGGAAGATACCCACCGGACTGTCTCTCTAGACAGGCCTATCACTCCACGTATCTTGCTTACAGAGACTTGAGCACCATCTCCATATACTCTATATCTCGTCATCTGCAACCTCCAACCGGATGAGGCCGCCAGCTGCTCCCAGTGTCTGCCCCAGCTCGCGCACGGCTGTCCGCAAAATGGTATCCACATTCACCGAGCTACGCACACGCGCGGCAGTCTCTCTCACCTGCTGCTCACGCACAGAGCGGCGCTGGGTGTCCTCCAACAGACGGGCAGTTTCCAGGACTGGGCCCAGCTGCGCAACCATAGCCCGCACCGTAGTTTGTTCTTCAGCGGTCCAGGCCGGAGCATCCACGTCGCGTTGCAGGAGCAATGTCCCCAAGCGCAAGCCACGGGAGAAGATATCTAACTTCAAATTACGGTCTGCGGGCGCGACGGGGAGTGGCCGTTCATCCTCTGCTACCACATCCACGCCAGCATAATGATAAGTAGCTATACGGGCATGCATCTGTTCCCACCACGCGGCATGACTTTGCTCTCCGTACAACCGCTCCAGGTTCTGAAGTGCTTCTTGGCTGCTCCGCAACAAACGCGCATTTTCAATCGCCAGGGCCAACTGGTCAGCCATAGTCTGCAGAACGTTGACATCTTTCTCGGCGAAAGCATCCCGCTGCTTCGATTGCACATCCAACACACCCAGCACCTCGCCCTGCGCTAACAACGGCAACCCCAGCTCTGAGTGAGTTTCAGGGAGATCCGGATTGTCAAAGAAATCCACGTCTGCCCCTACGTCCAAAGCAATACGCGGTTCACGGTGCAGAGCCACGCTACCCACAATGCCCTGCCCCACCCGTAACTTATACTGGCGCACTAACAGCTTCTGACCACCTTCCGAGGAAGCCGCCCTCAAGAGAGCATATTCACCATGCTCATCTAACAAAAAGATGGCCACGTGGTAAAAGCCAAATTGCTCCGAGATGAGTTGTACGCTGGCAGATAACAAAGTCCCCAGATCACGGATGGAAGCCGTATTCCGCGCGACTTTAGCTGCTGCCTCCAGGTGCATAGAACGCTCTTTCAGTTCCTGAGTACGGGCCGCAACCCGCTCCTCCAGTGTGCGGTACGAGTGGGTCAGCTGAGAAGCCATCTGGTTAAAAGAGTTGGTCAGGGCACTCAATTCATCCTGGGACGTGGCCTCGACAGGCAACTCCATATCCAACTCACCCCGTCCAAATGCTTCGGTCCCCATACGCAGTTCAATGATCGGTCGCGTGATGGACCGCTCCACCAGGAAAGCAAAGGTCACTATGCCACTCCCCAACAATAGATAGAGCGCTATTAAACCCCATAGCCACCGTTGTGATATAGCGTGCATCTCAACCCGCACATTGGCGACCCGTTGCTCACTCTCTTCCACGATAAGAGCAATACGTGTCCCGGTATCGCGACTCAACCGTTGCGCGTCGCGCTCCAACCCCGCTGTTGAGCCACCCAGTTCACTCTGCCGCCGCTCTTCGATCTCGGTAATAGCAACTTTGTAATCAGCAAGAGCACCCAGCACTACGTTAATCTCTTCCTTTTGCGACTTTTCCTCGGCAAGCTCTTGCGCCTGGAGCAGTGAGTCGTGAGCTTGCCCCAGCTCGTCCAGAGCTTCATAAGGGGAAGGGACCAACCCCTCTGTGTAACGCAATAAATTCGTCCGAGAAGAGGCTATCTGCACAGCAGCACCCAATAATAACCGATCTATCCGTGAATCTACGTCTGCAAAACGCTGGAAGGCATTTTCAGAGGCGACCCGATTGCTCACGACAATGGCCAAAGAGAGAGCTATCACCAAGATAAGGGTCGCCACACTCATCAAGATGCGCTGCCGAACAGAAAAACGCCGTAGAAAACGAATTATCATGGCCCCTCCACCTAGCTCCCCGCCTCACTGCGTCGCATCAAGCTGCGCCTCTTTCCAAATTACATCGGTGTACACTTGCTCTGGCGCCAAGTCTTCCGCTACTACCCCGTAGGTTGCCAGCGCATTGATCATGCGCAGCACATTCTGACGCTCTGTGTAACCTAATGGATGCACGGTGTTGACACGTACCAATTTTGCCATCTCTTCCATCATCGCCAACTGGTGTGCATATACCTGAGTACCCGTCCGGTCATATTTGATCACAATTCTCACGGTCTCTTCAGGATGCTCAATCGCGTATTCCCAACCGCGTAAAGTGGCGCGCAACATCCGCACCGCGAGATCAGGGTGATGCTCAACCATAGCGCGTGTGGTAAAGAGCGTATCCCCAGGAAAATCCAAGCCGTAATCAGCATAATCAATAATATTCAATTCCTCTACTTTTAGACCGCTCTCCAAAACGGTATGGTACTCATTGTAGATCATGGCAGAAGCCACATCCAACTCCCCCTCAATAAATGACGTCATATCGTATCCTTGCGCCACCAGTTCAAAATCTTGTTGCGAAAGCCCTTCCTTCGCCAACAGAGCGTTGAACTGCGTTTCCCACGAACCCAACCAGACCCCCACTCGCTTATCCACAAAGTCGGCCGGAGTCTCGATACCGGAAGATTTCTTAGCCAACAGCAATAGCCCGTTCTTCTGCTGGATCTGCGCGATGCTAATTAACGGCGCCTCCTCTTCAGAGATAACGTGAGCTAGATCAGATAGCATTATGATTCCAAAATCACTTCCCCCAGACAATACCGCATCAGGGGAATAAATATCTGGCGCG
>JAIOSN010000258.1 GCA_021107605.1 Anaerolineae bacterium
CTTTTTGGGATGAGGGGTCATATTCGCTAAAATCCATCTGCTACTCCTTGTTTATCCACAGATTACGCAGCTGGCTGTTGTGATGTGTCGTGGCGATTATAGGTGCTCCATCCAATTCAACCAGTCATTAAAATGTGGACAAGCATTCCGCATCGCTGGCAGGCCAATAGCCATCGCAATCAACGAGCCGTCGATTACTTTCTGATACGCTGGGAACACGTCGTAAATGCGATGCAAGGGCGAGGAGCTAGCCCCATCATCAATTTCTTCTGGGTTGGGGAATGTTTGTCGGATACGGCTCAAGGCTAGCTGCTGTTCAGCAGTGCCATTCATACAGGTAACAATCTGTGCCGGATCAGCAAAGAGGAGTGCCTCAAATTCATGCAATTGCAGATAGGGGTGGAAACGCCGCTGCGGTATGTCATCCGCCCAGGCCATCTCCAAGCGGGCAATCTTCTGTATGATTTTTCCTTGTGGCAGCGTTCCATAGCCGGGGAAGTCATGTGGCAGGGCGTAGAAATCGTACATCGTCGTCACAGCTATGGCGCTGCCATCACCTAATAGACTTTGGAGTTCCTGTTTGATTTGAGGGTAAGGGACAGAGCCGCCTTTATTCGCTGGGCGACCGGGCACGCGCCGCGTCTTGAGTACAACCGGTTGCAAAAAGAGACGTGACCTAAAATAGGGCTGCAATACCTCTTGTAAAAAAGTTTCCTCGGTCTGTCCCTCAACGGAGATCAATACTTTCTTCATCGTGGGCGTCCTCCCAGGAGATTCTTTTCCCACAGATCGCCCATACCGTATTCTTCTAGCCAAGATTCTAAAGCCACAGCATCAGGTCGTTCAAAGATAGATTGTCCGTCTTTACGATTCACTACGATAATCTCTTCCAGAGCAAATTGGTTCACCAGTGTCACTGATTGTGTGGAGACTATGATCTGGGTGCGAGTAGCAGCACTCCGGAGTAAAGCTGCCAACAATGTGATAGCATAAGGGTGTAGACCTAGCTCCGGTTCGTCAATGATAATTGTTGATGGAGGATCAGGCATTAACAACAGTGTCGCCAGACAAATGAAACGCAATGTACCATCAGAGAGCGCGTGGGCGTTGAAATAGGTGTCTGATTCTCTCTCATGCCATTCTAGCCGGATCTTCTCCTCATTCAAACGACTGGGTTTGAGATCGAAATCAGCGAAGAATGGAGCCGCCAACTGCACGGTAGCAATAATCTTCTTATAAGTATCGGGTTGTTTCTGCTGCAAGAAGTAAAGAAACGCTGCCAAGTTGGCCGCGTCAGCGTGTAGTTCGACGTTGTCATTGATATCGCCCGTGGCTTTGATCTGGGATGTCTTACTGGTATCGTGGAAGTGGTACACGCGCCAGCTGCGCATGGCGTTTAGCACATAGCGCGCTGTCCTGCGAGGCTTATCCATCAGTGCTGTTTGGGCATGTCCACTGCCTAGATGCACAGCGTAGGGTTTCGAGTAACCGTTTTTATCGTGAACCCAGCAGCTTTCCTCGCCAAAAACCAGGGTGTCTTCTTGGGTAGGAACTAACGTGCAGTCATAGCCATTTGACAGGTGCTTCCCTTTACCCTCAAATGATAGCTCAATCCCGATCTTGGCAGTGTTTTTCCGCCCGAAGTACAAGAAGGTGTCCGCGCCACCAGCAGTCAGCACGTATCGCCCCAAACGTTGCTTGATGATCTCGTTGAATAACTCGAAAACTGAAATCAGGTTACTCTTTCCTGCGCCATTAGGCCCGATAAGGATATTCAGAGATGTAAGTTCTAAGTCCATCTTGCGGATGGATTTGTAACCGCTAAGTTGAATGCGTTCTAAGGTGCTCATCATCTGTTCTCCCTTCGCTTCCTCGATCTCCTCATCAGTCAACTTGTACAACTGATCCGTTTGCACTCCTCAGTATTCAGCTCCTTGTTAGGGTATCAGCGACGGCAGATTGACCGGATGGAGCAGATCCAAGACGGTGATCACTGCAAAGATCAGGAGGAGTATGGATAAAGCTACCTGGTGGATGCGTTCTTGCAAGCGGGGACTGAGCGGTTCTCTTCTGAGCAGCTCAATAACTGTGAAGAGAATTCGTCCGCCATCTAAGGCCGGGATCGGCAGCAGGTTGAATATCCCTAGGCTGATGCTGACTAAGATGAGTAGATTAAGGATCGGGATCAGGGTCCCTTGCGTGAAGCTCTGCTCAATGCTCTGATAAGCGATCCGGCTGATATTGATAATCCCTACTGGGCGGGCGGCTTCGGCTGGAATTAGTCCTTGTACCAGCTCGACCGGCATCCAGATGGTCTTCATGGTGATGAAGAAGAAGGTTTGGCTGCCTCGCAGTAGTGCTTGGCCGATGGGTAGCGGCTCAATGTGATATGCGGTCGGTTCGCCCTGGAGCATGACTCCCATGGAGCCTTCGTTCGCGGGTGGATCGGTGCGCGGGGTGAGTGAGACGATGAGCTCTGCGTCGCCCCGGCCCACGGTGAGCGCCATCTCTTGGCCCAGATGTTGCTGGGTGCGCGCTATTACTTCCTCTATATCCAGTCCCCGCTCTCCGTTGATGGCGAGGATTATATCATCCGCCTGCAAGTTAACCTCTGCGGCCGGCGATTGCGGCGCGACCTGCGTGATACGCACCAGCATCTCATCAATGATGGGCGTGCCGGTTGTAAAGAGCAATATCGCCAGCACCCAGGCGGTTAATAAATTCATCAGGGGGCCGCCCAAGTAGATGAGGATGCGTTTGAAGGGTGATTTAGCGTAGAGACTGTGCTTTTGGGCCTCTGCCATTGCTAGAAGATCCGCGGCCGTTGGCTTTGCTTCTTCCGGCTTATCCTCAGCTAAAAGCGCCTCTTCACCTTCCATCCGGGCAAAACCGCCTAAAGGCAGCCAGTTAAGGGTGAATTCCGTCTCTTGCCACTGGAAGAGTTTTATCATGCGCGGCGGGAGGCCGATGCCAAATTCCATAACCCAGACGCCCAACCATTTGGCCATGAGCATGTGTCCTCTCTCGTGCAAGGCGATCAGTGGGACCAGGGCTACCACAAAACCAATAACTGAATTTATCACAGGGTGCGCTCCTTTTATCTTTCTTCATCGAGAAATCAGGTTTTTTGTAATTACGTGCTCAAGGGTGGATGAGCGGCGGTTGTCGCTTCCACAATGAAAAACCTGGTTTCTGTTGTCGCTTTCAATTAAGCATAATCGGTTTGTTGTATTATACTATGAGGCAGAATGGGTGTCCAACGAAGAGGAGAGGCATAATCGGATAAATTTGACGACTATTATTGAGACATTAAGACGCTGGGACGCTGAGACACTGGGACGTAAAATTGGAGGTAATTGTGCGACAACTGGAAAAAGGATGGGGAATACTTTTAGTATTAAGTTTATTATTGCTAGCTCGGCCACTGGCGGCTCAGGCAGAGGGAGAGCGGTTTGTAGTGGCCTTTTATTACGCCTGGTTCGATTGGAGCACCTGGGGGATGGCGCTTCCCGACCAGCCGACGCAGCCTTATCTCTCTGCCGACCCGGCCACCATCGAGAGGCATGTGGTGCAAGCGCAGCAGGCGGGTTTGGATGCGTTGGTCTTGGATTGGCTTGGCCCCCAGGTGGAAAATAACCAGACCGAGACCAATATGCGGATTCTGTTGGATAAAGCGACGGCCCACGGATTGAAAGCGGCGTTGACGGTGGATATTGCGGGGCCGTTCATCAACAATCAGGGCGAGCTGGTGACGGCGTTGACGACTCTGCGTGATACCCACGCCGTGCACCCCGGATACCTGCGCGTGGATGGGCGGCCGGTAGTCTTTTTCTGGCGGCAAAATCAGTACTCGGTGGAAAGTTGGCTCGCGCTGCGCCAACAGATTGACCCGCAGCACACGCAACTCTGGATTGCCGAGGGGTTAGAGACAGCCTATCTTCAGGTCTTTGAGGGACTCTATCTCTACAGCGTGGCCTGGTCAAATGAACCGGATACCGTCTTGCTCCGTTGGGGCAATGAGGTGCGGCAGTGGGAGACCGCGCATGGAGCCTCCCGCTATTGGGTAGCGACGACTATGCCGGGCTACGATGATTACGTCACCGGACGCGCCGATGCTTTTGTCCAGCCGCGTGACGAGGGCAACTATTACCGTACTTGTTGGCGTGGAGCGCAGGAGAGTGGGGCCGATATGGTGGTTATCACCAGCTTCAACGAGTGGTTGGAAGGGACTTATATTGAGCCATCGCAACTGCATGGAGATACTTATCTTAACTTGACCGCGCAGCTGGCTAACCAATATCGCCAGCAGAGCGTGCCGCCTACCGCTACGCCCGCACCGCCCACGTCGATCCCGCCGACCGCGACGCCGATTTCCCCCACGTTGACCCCGCCGCCTACCGCGACGTTATTGCCATCCCCCACAGCGACTTTTACGCCCACGCTCAAGCCGACGGCCACCTTGACGCCCACAGCTACTCCTTTTCGGCTGCCCCCCCCCACGCCAACAGAGAGCGGGCCGTTGTTGACCGCGACGGTTCCGGAGAAGGAGCA
>JAIOSN010000216.1 GCA_021107605.1 Anaerolineae bacterium
CCTTCTCGCCTTTTCGCCTTTTCGCCTTTTCGCCTTCTCGCTTACTCGCTTACTCGCTTACTCGCTTTCTCGCCTTCTCGCCTTCTCGCCTTCTCGCCTTTTCGCTTACTCGCTTTCTCGCCTTCTCGCTTTCTCGCTTTCTCGCTTTTTCTAAGTCTTGTCTTTTTCTCAGGAACAGGTAGAATTTGTCCCGCTAAGGTGCTTAAGGAGAGAAAAATGCCCAAAAATTACACGGAATTACGTCAAATCCTACAAGCAAAAGAGAAAAATCTGAGCGACCAGTTGGAGAGCATTGAAAGCCGCGTGCTTGAAGAAGGAGTGGGATATAGTAACCACATGGCCGATGCTGGCAGCGAAGTTTTCGAGCAGGGCCGGAACGTGGGTTTGCGGCGGCAGCTAGTGCGCTCCTGCGAAGACGCCCAACGGGCACTGAAGAAATTTGACGATGGTACCTACGGAATCTGTGAATCCTGTGGCGCCATCATCAACACTCCCCGCCTAGAAGTGATGCCCGCGGCGCGCTACTGCATTACCTGTGCCACCCGGCTTGAGAGCCGCCGATGAGCTCTGCGTCCAAAAACAGCTTCCTGATCTGGTGCGGAGCGGTATTTGTCCTGATAGCAGATCAATTATCCAAGCACTGGATATTGCAAAATCTAACAGAATATAAAACGGTGGATTTCATCCCCTGGCTGACACCGGTGCTCTCTCTAACTCGGTTATCCAACACGGGAGTAGCTTTTGGTCTCTTCCCTCAATTTGGTGGCTTGTTCACCATCCTCTCCTCGATCATTATCCTCATCATTATCTGGTTTTACCGCACCCTGGAAGTTCAAAGCTGGCCCATCCAATTAGCCTTTGGGATGCAGATCGGCGGCGCGCTGGGAAATCTGATTGACCGGCTGCTCCGAGGTTCGGTAGTAGATTTCATCGACCTAAACTTCTGGCCTGTCCAGAAGTTCGCGATCTTTAATCTGGCCGATTCCGCCATTGTAGTCGGCGTGGGCATCTTACTCCTCTGCATTTGGCTGGAAGAAGAGTTCAGAGAGCAGCCAGAGGAATCACCAACCCATGCAGAGTGAATTCAAACGCGAGCCAGTAACCCAGAAAATCCGTTTGGGGGTATTCTTAGTCAATCTCTGGCCGCACCTAACTAAGCCAGCTGTAGAGCAGCTTATCGCGGATAAGAAGGTCCAAATCAACGAGCAATCCGCGCGCAAGGCTGGACAATATCTGCACCCCGGAGATGTGGTGACAGCCACGGCCCCCGCCGCGCTCCGCGAGCCGGAGCACCCGTTGCTCCCCCCGCCTATTCCCATGACGGTCCTTTACGAGGATGACGCGCTATTAGTGGTGGATAAGCCTGCCAGGATGGCCACCCACGCTCAATACCATGATCAAGAGGGCGCCACTCTCGCCTATCAGCTGAAGAAACATTACCCGGAGCTGGTGCATGTCGGCGGAGTTGGCCGGGCCGGTATCCTCCAACGGATGGAAAAGGATGTCTCTGGCCTGCTCCTGGTAGCCCGTAACAACGAGAGCTACCGCGCCTTGAAACATGAGATAAAACGTCGCCGCGTGGAGCAAACTTACTCCGCTCTGGTCGTCGGACACCTCAAAGGCCAAGACACCATCACCGTACCCATCGGCGATTCCAAGCGCGGGCGCGGAATCCGGCGGGTGGTCAATGCAGGACGTCCGGTTTCGACCAGCTACCAAGTGCAACGCCATTACAGTTCAGCGGGCGAAGCGTATACACTCCTGATCTTAGAACCAGATGCCGCGCGTCTACACCAGATGCGCGTCCATCTAGCAAGGCTAGGCCGTCCCATTGTCGGCGATACCCTCTATGGCTCCTCTCGCCAGCCCGTTCTCTCTGACCGGCTCTTCTTACATCTCAGTGTCCTTACCTTCTATCCCCCTCTCGGCGCAGAACAAGTACGGGTGGAATCGACTTTGCCAGCAGCCTTAGGATCTATTCTCCGGTACATGGCGCGACCTAAATATCAACGTTAACCCCAAAATATCCAGCAACCAATAGACGAGGTGCGATATGCGTGAATTAAAAGTAGCAGTAGTCCAAATGCAGCCCCAATTAGGTAAAATGCAAGCCAATATCAGCCAGATGGTGGAGTTAATTCGCAAAATCGCCACCACCCAACCAGTAGATATTATCGTCTTCCCTGAATTATCAGTCACCGGTTATGAAGGCGGGCAGCGTTTTACGCAGATGGCCCAACGAGTACCCGGCGCCGTGACCAACATCATCGGTCAAGCCGCCCATGATTTCGCCGTACACGTGGTGATCGGGATGGCAATCCGGCGGGACGTGGAAGCGGTCTTGTACAACGGCGCAGTGCTCATCGCCCCCGACGGCGAGGTGGAATCCGAATACCGCAAAGTGCATCTGCAAGCCGACGAACGCCTAACCTTCCGCCCCGGACGCACAATCAAGCCGGTAGAAACCGCAGTGGGGACCATCGGCATCATGCTAGGCTGGGACCTGGCCTTCCCCGAAGTAGCGCGCAATTTGGTACTGCAAGGCGCCGAGGCGCTACTCATCCCGGCCGCCTGGGAAACTAAAAACATCGCTATCTGGCGGACGCTCCTGATAGCCCGCGCCTACGAGAACGACGTCTTCATCGCTGCCGCCAACCGCTTTGGCGAGGAACCCTCTTACATTTTCGGCGGCCAGAGCGCGATCTTAGCTCCCGGCGGCGAGGTGTTGGCAGCGATAGAGGATGACACTCACGAGACCGCAGAAGGCGAAGTCATCACCGCACCGGGCGCGGGCTACGCCATCGTGCGCCTGGACTTAGACGCCGTGCGCCGCCGTCGCGAGGAGACGCAGATCATCTTAGCGCGGCAACCCGGCGCCTACCGGCAGATCGTGAGTAAGTATTAGGCGAGAAATTGCTCTAGAGTATCTGTTCAGCACTAACTAAGTAAGGGGGATAGATCATATGGAAGCTATTAGAGTCCAACAAGTCATGGTAGAAGATGGAGCAGTAGTGATTACCGGATTACCTTACAAGAAAGGACAAACCGTCGAAATCATTTTGCTCCCTCAACCAACTACGAGCACCACACCACGTACTCGCTTAACGGTGCAACGGTTACGCGAATCAGGTCTGATTGGTCTGTGGAAGGATCGTAGTGACATTCAAGATAGTGCCGCCTATGCTCGGCAATTGAGAAAACAAGCAGAAAAACGTATGGACGTCAGCTATGATCCTGTTAGATAGTGATGTGATGATAGATTTGTTACGCCAATACCCGCCCGCGGTTAAATGGTTTGATACTTTGGAAGACAAAGAGAAGCTAATTCTTCCTGGATATGTCGTTATGGAATTAATACAGGGTTGCAGAAACAAAATAGGACAACAGAGTCTACAGCGAGAATTAGCTACTTATGGAGTAGTATGGCCTTCGTCGGCAAATTGTGATAAGGCACTCGCTATTTTCACGCAGTATCGCCTCAGTCACAATGCAGGTTTGCTAGATGTGTTAATTGGTCAAACTGCCGTAGCCCTTACCGAACCCTTATACACGTTCAACCAAAAACATTATCTGTTCATCCCAAAATTACAAACCGTTCAGCCCTACCAGAAAAGCACCAAGTGATCACGTTAGCTAACCGTTACGTAGCCAGGGCGTTTCATGCTCTGGCTACTTTGATATGGCGAGAACACCATGTCCACAGTCCAACCACGCAAAATCCTACACTTAGATTTAGACGCCTTCTTCTGTGCGGTGGAGGAGCTGCGCGACCCGACGTTGCGCGGCCAGCCCTTC